>NZ_RQES01000018.1:0-300000 GCF_004769405.1 Leptospira selangorensis | reverse complement strand
ATCCTGGAAGAAGTCTCTTATAAGAGTTTGTGGAAGCGTTAGTGAAAGCAGCTACGGTTTTTCCATGCTTCAATACACCACCGGTATAGTTTAGAGCAAGCTCGCTCAAACCTTGGTATCCGTTTCCTGCAAATAGGTTTTTACCGTCTTTCCAAATGGATTGGTGGCAGTGCATACCGTTACCGTTATCTCCGTAAAGAGGTTTAGGCATGAAGGTTGCAGTTTTTCCCCATTTATGAGCTACGTTCTTAACAACATATTTCAGTTTTTGAACGTTATCTGCCGCTTCAATAAGAGTTCCGAATTTAACTCCGATCTCACCTTGAGCCTGAGCAACCTCGTGGTGAACCACGAAAGTTTCCATTCCGATCTTATGAAGGGTTTTAACGATATCTGCACGAAGATCAACTTGAGAATCCACAGGAGCTACTGGGAAGTAACCACCTTTGGTTCCTGGACGGTGTCCTGTGTTGATAGAACCAGGCATATCAGTGTGAGAATTCCAAATACCTTCGGAAGATTCTAATTCATAATACTGAATATTGATCGCGTCTCTTACTTTCAAACCGTCGAAAAGGAAGAATTCGTTTTCTGGTCCGAAGTAAACTGTATCGCCGATCCCGGTATCTTTCAGATATTTCACCGCATTTTTAGCGATGGAACGAGGGCATTTTTCGTAAGCTTGGTTCTTATAGATGTCCCAAACGTCGCAGAATACTACAAGAGTCGGGTCTGCAGTAAACGGATCCAAAAAAATGGAAGTTGGGTCAGGGATCAACTGCATGTCCGATTTGTGGATCGGCTGCCAAGCAGGGATGGAAGAACCGTCAAAAGGAAGTCCTTTTAAAGTGTCTTCTTCTACGGAATCTACGTGGTAAGAAACGTGGTGCCAAGCTCCTTTAATATCCGTAAAACGGAAATCGTAGAAAAGAATCTTGTTCGCTTTTGCGAAAGCGATCACTTCTGCGGCATTTTTCGCCATTGATACTTATCTCCTATATCTTTGTACTAGGGGTCTCTAATTCGCACGCGAAAAGCGTGTCCTGCTTATGCTTATGCAAGAGATGTGCCAAATCCTAATACCCATCTTGCAAGTATCTTCCTTCCCAATAAAAAAAGGATGAGCCCCTTGAAAAGCAGTCCATGTTCAGGCTAAAAATCCTTGAACCTGAGGCAATCAGTAAAAAACTCCGATTGAATGGATTCGATAGAATTTTGAGACCCGAGGTTTTAGATCTATCTGTCCTTTGTCTTGCGCTAGTTTGGTACACTACGCTCAAAATATAATCATGGGAGAAACCATGCAGACCCTTGCCAAATGGCCTAGTCCATCCGAACTTTCTTTTTCAGCCGAGACGGGTGTCCAAACAGGAATTCCAAACTCAAAAGAATATTTTCAAACCGTGTTGGCATGGGCAAAGGAGAATGGAGCAGAAGAATACTTTTTAGTTCCGTTGGAAGAATGGGTTCCTTCTTCTAAACTACTCTCTACACTTCCATCTTATCCGATCCGCACGCAAATAGATAACCCTGATTCAGTTACCTTCTCCTATTTAATCCCTCCGGTATTATTCGGAAAAAAACTATGCTTTTGGATCTCAGAAGGAACTAGCTTAACCGACTCTTATATTCATATTTTAGAAAAGATCGAAAGATCAGAAGAACAACTCAGCAAAATTTTCGGAATAGAGATCCATTCCATCCCTGAAATCGTTTGGAAAGAAGAAGAGAAACATTCAAATTCCCTACTATTAGAAAGAAAATTATGGGGAAAAAAAGAGAATGGAAAAAGATATTCCTCCTCCTTCTCTCTAGCCAAAGCCTTTTTCGTAGGATCTTTGACGGATATCAGAGAAATTCATGAATACGAATTAGTCTCCGGATCTTCTTCTCTGTTGGAAAAAACGATCCAAAAGTTCTTATATAAAAGAGCAGATTCCAAATACTTCTCCCTTTTATCCTCATTGGGGAAAATCGAATCTGAGAATGAATTCGTTTTTAAACCTAAGATCCATTTTTCATTCGGGCTACAACTTTTGATACTCGCTTGCGTTCTTGCAGAAGCATATGAGGAATTAGTTTCTCGTTGGATAGAAGAAAGGCCTCAGCACAAAGACATATTGAGCAAATTAGAAGAATGGACTGGGAAAGAATTTCATCCTAAAACCGAGGCCGGAATGGAAGCGATCTTCGAAGAAAAAGTCGTTCATTTATTGGATAAATATTCAGGTAGAACGGATAGATACCTTCTAAAAAGATTAGAACAAGAATATTCAAATTCTCAAAAAGATTTATCGGAACATTTCCAACTTAGGAAGAAGGAACTAGAAGAAAAACTGATCCCTGACCTTCTCTCTCAACTAGAATCTCATTCTAAACTTTCTTTTCCGGAAGAATTAAAAACTGAGTGGGAAAATTTAGGAAAAACATTACAGACTCGTCTAGAAAATTTACTCTTAGAAAGAAAAAATTTACTAAATCCGGAACAAAAAGGGAACGGAAAAACACCCGAAAGCTGGAACATTCTAATCGGGCAAAGGTCAGATTAAGGAATATAAGGCCAGTTTATCCTAGGAAGGTTTCGGAATCTCCCGGAGAGAAATCTTTGACAATGCCGGTATTTCAAAAAAAATGACCGGTAAATACCTTTCAAAGGTATTTCCTAGGAATAACGGCGACGTAGCTCAGCTGGTTAGAGCAACGGAATCATAATCCGCAGGTCCGGGGTTCGAATCCCTGCGTCGCTAGGTCCTTTGGAGAAAACACACCCATGAAAAAAACAATCCTCGCAACCCTAATCTTGCTAGCTACGGTTTTCACCGGATTCTCCTCCGTTTCCGCTCAAAGCCAAGCATGCAACCAGATCTGTGATTTTTACACAACCTGCGTAGAAGGGCAAAAAAAGCTTAGTGCTGCAGATAAACAAAAAGTGGGAGCCGGTTGTTTGAATACCTGCCGCAAAAATTATTCAGCAGTTACTTCTTGTTACGAAACTCATTCAGGCCAATGTGCACCTTTTAATAGCTGCTTAATGGACAGTTATAAAGGTAAAAAATAAGTTCTAATTCATTCGATCGGGTACTTGTAAAAATGCCCGGTCGAAATCCTTAAAGACTGGATCCAGTCCCTTCTTCCTTAACATCTCAGTAAATTCTTCGATCTTTCTAGTATCTTCTATCTCGAATTGTTTCAATTCTTCCCCGCCTGAATAACCTCCAGGATCTGTCCTAGATTCCACGGACATATGGGTGATCGGCATTCCTGCGAGATGATTTCTCATCCGAATAGATTCTCTTGTGGATTGAACAAGTCCGCTATCCGGTAAAAAAAGTCGAAGTGCAAATAAAAACCGAACATACTCTCGGTCGGACACAAAAATCGTCTTATCAAACTCACCTTCTGCAGGTCTCATTCGAGGAAGAGAAATTTGGATGGTAGTTCTCCAATATTTTTTGGAAAGATAATGTGCATGTTCAGCAAGTCGGAACATTTCTCCATACGGATCCGAAAGCCCAAGTAGTGCACCTACTCCAATACGACGAAAACCGGCAAGGCCTCCTCTATCGGGAGCATCCAGTCTATATCTCATATTCTTTTTCATCCCGCGTAGATGATACTTAGAATAGACCTCCGGATCATAGGTCTCTTGGTAGACTACTAAACCTTCTACCCCTTCTCCAATCAATACCTCGTATTTTTCTTGGTCCATCGGATAAATTTCTATGGAGATAGAATCAAAATAGGATTTTAAGATACGGACCGCGGATCTTAAATATTCTAAATTTGTGATAGAATAATCTTCTCCGGTTAAAATGAGAAGATGCCGGATTCCTTTTGAATATAGGACTTCCGACTCGGCCCGGATCTCAGACTCGTTTAAAGTTTTTCTGGGGATCTTATTTTCAAAACTGAATCCGCAATAAACGCAAGAAGACCTACATTCATTGGAAAGATACATCGGCATATAGAGAGAAATCGTATTACCGAATCTCTTTTTGGTCCAGTTAATGGAAAGTTCCGCCATCTCTTCTAAATAAGAATCAGCAGATGGATGCAATAAAGAGAGATATTCTTCGAAATTGAGGACTTTTCCGGAATGAGAAGTATGAAGTGCAGACTCTATATCTAATTTAGATTTAGATAATACTCTTTCCTTCGCTTCTGAGAAGGCGATTTTATCAAATAACTCCGTGTACATTTCTAGATTCTTCTTCTAAAAATCCTGTAAGAGGACTGGAGGCTGCAGCTTTTTTGGATGTGGAAATTCCTGAATTAGAGTATAATCTGGAAATTCTTCCTGCTTCTGTGGCAAGTTTGAATGCGTATGCCGTTTTTGCAGGATCTTTAGCGATCGCAATTGCAGTATTCACAAGAACTGCATCTGCTCCGAGTTCCATTGCCTGCGCTGCATGAGAAGGTAGTCCAAGTCCTGCATCTACAACCACCGGCACATTGGATTGTTCTATGATAATTTCTAAATTTGCCAAGGTGCGAATCCCTTGGTTGGTCCCGATTGGAGAACCTAAAGGCATTACTGTAGCACAACCGGCTTCTTCTAAATGTTTACAAAGAATAGGATCTGCGTTGATATAAGGTAGGACCTTAAATCCTTCTTTTACTAAGATCTTTGCTGCCTTTAGAGTTTCGATAGGATCAGGAAGAAGATAAACTGGATCAGGGGTCACTTCTAGTTTTACCCAGTCGCCCCCGCCAAGTTCACGGGAAAGTCTTGCAAGTCGGACTGCTTCTTCTGCGTCCCGGGCACCACTTGTATTAGGTAAAAGCAATATTCTTTCCCGGTCTATCTTGGTGAGAATATCATCTTCAGTTGAAGACAGATCCACTCTGCGTAAAGCAACAGTTACCACTTCCGTTCCGGAAGAATGGATCGCCTTCTCCAAAGAAACACCGGAAGAGAACTTGCCGGTGCCTAAAAACAGTCTGGATTTGAACCTTCTGCCCGCGATGATTAGATCGTCTGATTCCGCCACAATTCCAGATTATACTGCTTCGGTCGCTCTTCCAGCAAAATCTCTGGCTTCGTCCAGTCTCAAGCTGATAATTTTGGAAATCCCAGGTTCTTCGTTTGTGACCCCGAAAATCGAATTTGCCCTGTGTATCGTAGACTGAGCATGAGTGATCACCACAAACTGGGACTTATCTTTAAACTTATCCAAGATCTGGCAGAAACGAAGCTTATTGGCCTCATCAAGTGCTGCATCTATCTCATCCAAGAAACAGAATGGAGAAGGTTTTACCATATAGATCGCAAATAGCAGAGCGATCGCAGTCAGTGATTTTTCTCCACCGGAAAGAAGTCTTAGGTTTTGAACATGTTTGCCAGGAGGTTCTGCCATGATCTCGATACCTGCGTTTAGGCTATCCTCTCCGTCCACGAGTTCGAGCATTGCTTTTCCGCCATTGAATAATGTGGAGAATGTTTCCTGGAAATTTTCTCTGATCCTTTCAAATGTTTCTCTGAAAAGTTTTTCGGACTCTTCATTGATGTTTTTCAGGATTTCAGTGATATCATTTTTAGATCTTTCGATATCTTCTTTTTGTGTGCGATGATGTTCGTAGATCTCTTTTACGTTTCTATATTCTTCGATGGAAAGAGGGTTGATGGAACCTAACATTTGGATGTCGGATTTCAAACGTTTGAGTTTTGTCTCACTTTCCCCTTTTTCAGGTTTTCTATCCTTAAACTCGTCGGCAAGTTCCTGCTCGGAGATAGAATAATCATTATACAATTCTTCCGAGAAAGATTCCAGTTGGACCTTATAAACGGAAACTGCCTTTTCCTTTTCAGTCAAGATAGGGAATAAATTCTTATAATCTTCTTGGTTTTTCTGGATCTCGTTTTTAAGACCTTGGATCTCTTTTACGATATTTCGAAGTGCTTCTTTTTCAGAATCAAGAGCACGGCTCATTTCCAAAAATTCGTTATATCTGTTCTCGATCTGTTGTTCCAGCTCGATCACTTCTTTTTCGAATTCCGTTTTTTTAGCGCCCAACGTTTTGATGGATTCCTGCGCTGCCAGAATTCTTTTTTGGGTCTCTTCTATCCTTACGGTAAGAGACTTAGCGGATTCTAACTTAGCATTCTTTTCGGAATTTAATTCTAAGATTCGTTTTTCTAAATAAACGATCTTCTCACGGATATTCTCCGCTTCTTCTCTCAATGACTCGATTAATAATCCTGATTCTTTGATAGAACGTGTAAGATTTTCATTCTCTAAGATCAGATCTTCTATCTCTTGGTCTAAACCTTCTTTTTGAGATAAAAATCCGTCTCTATCAAATAATAAGGTACGGATACTGTCTTCTAAGGAAAAATACTCTCCCAATTGAGATCTGAACTTTTCAGTTTCTAGTTTTCCAGCAAGATAAGAGAGTTTGTTCTTAGTCTCTTCTCCCGTATAAGAATCCAATGCGGATTTTAGCTCCGTTTCGACGGAATGAATACGATCCGCTTCTCCCAGTAGGAGTTCCTTCAGACGATTTCTTTCTTCTTCCGTGGATTGAGCTTCTTTTTTACGGGATTCCAGCTGAGAAATTAGATCAAAGATCACTTCTTTTAATCTTTCTCGGAGTTCCACATGTCGTTTGTCATTCGACTGGATCTTAGTTTCCTTTTCTTGGATAGAAGTATTCTCCGCTTCTATCTTTGCTTCGATCTCAGTCTTGTTTTTACGAAGATCTTCGATCCCAAGCTCTAAGGATTTACTTTCTCCTTCCAGATCGATCGCTTCTTTTTCTAATTTTTCTTTATCGATCTGAAGAAGGCTTTGAGCGGACTCTTCTTTAGTTAAGGATTCTCTGATATCGGAAATTCGATCGGAATAATCTAGGATAATACCTTTATTACTTTCCACCTTGTCTTTTTGGATCTGTGTTTGGGTGAGATGATCCAAAAGTTTTTTGTCAATCTCTGCGACCTTCTTCTCTAAGTCGGACTTATGATGATCTAACTCTTCGATCCTGCCGGTTTCCGCGGATATTCTTTCCAGAAGGACTACGTTCTTTTCTTTAATTTCTTTTAATTCATTCTCAGAAGTTTCATGCTTCTTAGTTAAGGTGGAAAATTTGATATATCGGATGATCTTATCGGTTTCATCCAACTCTTGTTTGAGTTTGAAATACTCTTCAGCCTTCTCAGCTTGTTTTTCCTTAACTTCCATCTCCTTCTTCATCGTATTCATAATATCCTGGATACGAAGAAGGTTCTGGTTCGTGTCGGAAAGTTTTTTAAGAGCCTCTTGTCTTTCCATCTTGAATCTGGAAATACCTGCAGCCTCTTCGAAGATCAGCCTTCTCTCTTCCGGTTTGGAATGAAGGATACGATCCACCTTTCCTTGTTCCATGATAGAGTAACTTGATTTTCCGATACCGGTATCGAGTAGGATCTTTTCGATCTCTTTACGTTGTACACGAGAATCGTTTATTAGATATTCGTTATTTCCATCCGCGTATAATCTGCGGGTCAATTTGATGGTTGGATAATCCATCTTGATAAGTTTGGAAGAATTATCAAAAACTACGCTGACTTCCGCAAAACCCGCAGGCTTACGAGCTTCGGAACCGTGAAAGATGACATCATCCATCTTATCACCGCGAAGACCTTTGGCGGATTTTTCGCCGAAGACCCATTTTAAAGCGTCGACTATATTCGATTTTCCGGAACCGTTAGGTCCTACAACTGCGGTAAATCCCGGATCGAGAAGAACTTCTGTCTCGTCCGCAAAGGTCTTGAATCCAACAATATTCAGGCTTTTGAGATACATATGTATTTTTGTGTTTCTTTGGGAAATTGATTGCAAGTGACCAGAATCGGGCGGACTCTGGAATGCTTAGGAGTATTATGTCTCACGATCTCCCGGAAAAAACAAGAGAAATATTCGGGAAAAAACCCTATCTCAGCCTGTATTTCCAAAATCCTCCAACGGAAATGTTGGAGTTCCGACTTGAGGCTGCCAAAAACCAAAATGAGTTCTTTCTCTCTAAAAAAGGAAGAGCATTGGCAAGTGCGGTAGCACCTCTCACCCAAGCAAAACGCCAAATGGATTCGGTTTCTATACAATCCACAGATTTGGTCGCAATTTTAGGACTCGGGAATCCACATTTGATCCGAGAGGTAGAATCCAAATTAGAACCGGGACAAATTTTATTACTCATTGATAAAGACAGGGATCTACTCTTTCCACTTTGGGAAGAATGGTTGGAACCTGTTATGGAAGTTCCAGGAAGGCATTTGTTCTTGGGAGAAAATTCACTTTCTCTTCTTTGGAATTATTTAGAATCTCTTCCAGTAGAAAGAGTTTCAGGCATCAGAATTTTACGGAACGCTGCAAGCGTTTCTTTAGAAGAAATGTTTTATGCCGAAACGGATATAAGACTTCGAAAAATTCTCTCATCTAAAATGAGCGATCTACTCACCAAATTCGAATTCGAAAGGATTTGGGTCAGAAACTCACTCGTAAACACCGCAAACTTTTTATCACCTCCAAGTCCTAAGACCAAAATAGAATCCTTAAAAGAAAAGTTTAACGGAACACCTTCCCTACTTGTTTCTGCAGGACCGAACCTACGCAGACAATGTGAATGGATCAAGAGTATACGAGATAAAGTTTTTGTAATGTCTTGCGACACTTCGCTCAAAGTTTTACTAAAATACGGGATCATACCTGATGGCGTAATGACATTAGATGCGCAAACACATTCTGTATTCCATTTTTTAGGAGAAGATACATCCCCAATTCCTTTATTCGCGGACCTAGTCAGCTCCCCTCCTATATTAAGGAATCTGAAATTTAAATCGGTGGTTCATAGCATCACTGCAAAATATCTAGTAGATGCCTCCGGAGAATTAAAAAGAGAAGCAACCGCAGGAAGTTCCAGCGCTGAATCTTTACTCGGCCCGATCGGAGATGTACAATCCGGAGGAAGTGTTGCCACAACTGCATTCGACCTGTTAAGAAGCCTAGGATGTAAACCCTGCTTTTTAGTAGGCCAAGACTTGGCGTATTCAGGAAGAGAAATCCATTCTACCGGAACCCATCATAACGAAAAATGGCTAACCTTACTTTCCAGAAAGATGAGTTTAGAAAAAATCAATGAAGCAGTCGTCCGAAAAAGAGATACAAGATATGTTCCATCCGTAACAGGTGGAGAAGTATTAACGGATTATGTATTGGACTTATACAGACATTGGTTTGAAGAATCTTCCAAGTCCTTGGACTTTCCCGTATATAATGTAAACACCCAAGGCGCTAAAATAGAAAACGCGGAAAATATAGGACCGGAAGAAGCCACACAGATCCTAAAAGGATTCCAAGATCATAAATATTTCTGGAAAGAATTCCCTGCCTGGAAACCGGATTTGATCCAAGAAACTTTGGTGGGATCTCCTACAGAATTCAAAAAAGAATTATTAGAAACAATAGATACCATCAAAAACGAATTTTCTAAACCGGAAAAAAAAGAAGAAGCTTATACGGATCTACTTTCGCTCTTTCGAGATACATTAGGAAAATGGGAAGATCTAAGATATTTGATCCGAAAAACGGAAGTTTATATTCTTCGCCATAAAGATAAGTTGGACGAGGAAAGAAAAAAACAATTATTCCTAGGAGCTATTTTAAAGGAATTTACCGGCTTAAGAAGAAAGCTCCTCGCTGGAGATTAGATTGTCCAAGCAAAATTACAGAATTCGATTTTTAAGATTTCAGATAAGATTTTAATTCTTTTGCAGCAGTTTTTAAAATTTCCCGGGAAAGTTTCGTATCATTCACGGCTCTGGAAATAGACAAAGCGCCTACTAACGTAGATAAAGCCAATACAACTTTCTCTTCGGAACCTTCTTTTTTTTCAATGAGTCCATTCAATAGATCTAGATAGGCTTTCACCTGGCGGGTATACGCAGATCTTCCGTGCTCGTTACTTCGGATCGTATCGGCAGAAAGTGAAGTTACTGCGCAACTACTTGCTAAATTATCCCTATGACGTTTACTCAAATAGGCATCAATTAAACCTTCTAGAGAAAGTTCCTTTCCTCTTGAAACCGTATCCTGCACATTTCGACTTCCATCTTGGAGAGCCTTTTCGATAGCTTCTCCCACCAGCTCTTCTCGTGAAGAAAAATGACGATAAAACCCGCCATGAGTCAGGCCGGCTTCCTTCATAAGTGCATCCAAACCGACGCCGTTGACTCCGAATTCCCTAAAACGGTCTGCTGCGGCTC
The DNA here is from genome assembly GCF_004769405.1 of Leptospira selangorensis. Classification (NCBI taxonomy): domain Bacteria; kingdom Pseudomonadati; phylum Spirochaetota; class Leptospiria; order Leptospirales; family Leptospiraceae; genus Leptospira; species Leptospira selangorensis. The sequence goes on along the minus strand of NZ_RQES01000018.1, from coordinate 289,760 downwards.
TAAGGATCTTCTCCCTACTTTCTGATTTATTCGTTTGTGAATGGCCCATTATTCAAAACTCCAGTTTTTACAGTTGACACGATTGTCAAAAGACTTTCATCTTTATTCTGGATGACGATAGTAATCCAGAATATTTTTAGGAGCCATTTTATGCCAATGATAGACGTTTATGCACCAAACGATCTTTTTCCCCCGGAGAAGGACCGCCAACTCGGGGAAAAACTAACCCGTGCAGTTTTACGCGCAGAAGGAGTAACGGAACCCGGCCCACTTCATTTGCAAAATACCGCTGCCTATATCCATAAAATGCAAGCCTCATCTGTCCAAACGGCTGCCGATGCTCTTGCTAAAACTGTCCGTGTCCAAGTGATCACACCTCCCGGAGTATTGAACCGGAATGGGCAAAAACAACTCGTGAAGGAAATCACTGAGATCGTTGTAGAGATCTCCAGTGATCCAAGCCAAGCCTCTCGGACTTGGGTGCTTCTAACGGAAGCCGCGGAAGGAGGATGGGGAATCGCGGGAACTGCTTTTGGTAAGGAAGAATTTGCAGCTCTCGCGGCGAAAGCGGCAGCCGCAAAATAATAAAAAATCCTATGATTGCTAGTTTCTGTACGGATACTAGCAATCATGGAAATCCCAGGCAAAGAATTCTATAATAGACTGGATATAGATTCCGTTTTATCAGCGGTAGAAGATGCTGGATTTTCAGTTTCCGGGCATTGCCTCGCATTAAACAGTTTAGAAAATAGAGTATATGATGTCGGCTTAGAAGAAGGCGGAAGACTCGTAGTAAAATTCTATCGCCCTGGACGTTGGACTCTCAATCAAATATTAGAAGAACATTCTTTTCTAAAAGAGTTGGAAGAAGGTGAGATCCCAGTAGTAGCTCCTTTACCTTTAGAGAACGGAGTCACAGTCAGAGAAACAAAAGGAATTTATTATACGATTTGGCCTCTCCAAAAAGGAAGACTAGTGGAAGAGTTGGACAAAAACAATTTGATCCAAACCGGAAGACTACTTGCTAGGATCCATAATATAGGAGCCTCAAAACAATCTAAACATAGGATCGAATATAATCTCAAAAATTTCGGCGAGGAACCTTTACGTTTTTTAAAAGAGAAGGAGTTCCTACCCACTCATCTCTGGAAAAGATACGAGGATGCTTGCAATCGAATTTTCAATTCATTCTCCGAAGCTTCCAAAGACATGCCATTCCATAGGATCCATGGGGATTGCCATAAAGGAAATTTAATACAAACCGCAGACGGGCTTTGTTTTATAGATTTCGACGATTTTGTTACCGGGCCTGCAGTCCAGGATTTTTGGATGCTTCTTCCATTTGGTGACTCAGCCTCCGAGTATGAAAGAGAGATCTTTTTAGAAGGTTACCGAGAATTTCGGGAATTTCGATCTTCTTGGTTTGATCTGGTGGAACCTCTGCGCGGCTTACGGTATATTCATTATTCTGCATGGATCGCAAAACGTTGGGAAGACCCTTCTTTCCCGAATGCGTTTCCTCATTTCGGAACGGAAGAATATTGGGAAAGAGAAACCCAGGATCTGGAAAGATTAGGTTCGGATCTTCCTTTATCTTCCGAAGAAGATGGTAGGAACTCCTTTCAAAAAGTTGAAGAATCTGAGCTTACGAATAAGGATTTTTTCTGGGATATGGAGGATTGATTAATACTTCTATTAACAACCGGTCCCATACTTTTCCCCCAGACGTAAAAATAGATCTTTGTCCAATAAAAAGATTCTTTCAATATAAGATTCATTTTGAGAATTTTGGTCACCCACCCAAACTTCCGGAATACCATTCCCATCCATATCGGTAAGTTTAGTAAAAAAACGTCCTGCAGTTTCAAATCCTTGATCGAACAAATAGGAAACTACCTTTTCTTTGCCTTCTTCAAGTGAAACGATTAAAAATAAGGAATGAAATTTACCGGTGACCTCATGTCGGCCCTCTAAAGTCGCAAAAAGATATTTTTTTTCAGGAAGACTCCAAAGAGAAATATGGCAATGCTCTCCTCCATCACATTTTAATTCAGGAATTTCTCCTAAACTTTCCTTTGGAGCATATCTAATAAGTTCCTTTGCAAGTAAATTTAGGATCTTTATTTGATCTTTATTCTTAATTCCATATTCAATCTTCCCAGGTGGCAATTTAGGTTGGATATCACCTTTAAATACCAAATCTTCTTTATAAGAAATCTCTGGATCAGAAAGTTTTATACGCGCATTGAATGGATAACCGAACCAACATCCGACTTGCTCGTCCTGTTTTTCGTCTAATCTTCTTACCTTTCCTAATTCTAAGGTTTGTCCTCTTTTAAATGATAGGTACCTTAAATCTTCCTTGGAACTCACAGAAAATTGTTTGTAATTTTTCTTTTCCCATGGCCCGAAAGAAACGATCTCTCCCTTATGAATAAATAAATCTAAAATTAGTCCGATATTTTCTCCGGGAAGTTTAGATTCGGAAACTAAACCGCTATTATCATATGGTTTAGATATTGAATAAATTTCACCGATCCCTTCGTTAAATAATAACTTTGCCTTTATAGTTTCTCGTTTAACCCAAGCTTTCGTACCCGATTCAGTTTGAACCAACACCCAGCCGTATAAGTTTCTGCGAGGATCTGAAAGAGATTCTAAAACTTTAATTTTTTGACCGTTCAAAAACTGCACTATGGCAGTTGAAGACTCGTCAGGAGTTTCATAACCTTTTCCGTCCTTTCCCGCATAATAAGTGTTTAATTTAGAAAATTCAATTTTGCGAAGTTCGCTTTCCGGTATTGATTTTGAAGTTATACAGTCTGAAAGAATAAATAAGAAGAGAACGAATATTGCTCTAGAATACATCGATTTAATAAAGTATAGAGGCTTGCATGACTAACAAAGACAAAATAAGCTACAAAATTCTCTCCCCAGGCAATTCTACCAAAATTAATTTTTTGAGATTGACTCTCAAACCTAAAATTAGAGATTTGTCACAGTATTGTCAGGAGAAACCCCATGAGCCTAGCCCAAGCATTAAGAGACGGAACCTCCGAATCTCATACCATCGCGGAAAACAACGCATTCATTCGCTGCTTTATGAAAGGAGTATTGGAGCCCAAAAGTTACGCTAAACATTTGGAATCTTTTTATTTCGTTTATGCTGCAATGGAAGAAGAGTTGGAAAACAAAAAAGACCATCCAATCGTAGGAAAGATCAGATTTCCTGAATTATACAGAAAAGGAATGATCGAAAAAGACCTGGCGCATTTTTTTCAATCGGGACATTCTCCAAAGACCACCCCGGCTACAGAAACTTACGTAAAACATATTAGAGAAATTGCAAATACTTCACCTGAATTATTAGTAGCTCACAGTTATGTTCGTTATTTAGGAGATCTTTCCGGCGGGCAGATCTTAAAAAGAGTGGCGGCTAAAGCTTTAGGGATTGAAGGAACATCTGGTCTGGATTTTTATGAATTCCCTGAAATTTCCAGCCCGAAAGATTTTAAGGATAAATATAGAAACACCTTGGATTCTCTTCCTCTCTCCGATTCTGAAAAAGAAAAAATCGTACAAGAAGCAAATGAAGTTTTCAAACTGAACGGAAAAATTTTCGACGAGTTGGAAGAAACCTTGATCTCCTCCATAGGCAAAGCCAAATTCGAAGAAGTTCTAGCAAGTCCTGCGAGGCACTGATTTTTGTTAAAAGTATCTGCCAAAAAAGAATCCTCCTCCCTGGGGGTGGATTCTTTTCCCTGGATCACATTATCCTTCATCTTTTTAGCTATGCTTCCGGTTACGATGATCGTGCCGGTATATAAAGAGATCATAAAAGATAGATTGGGTGGAACCGGATACGGAGTAGCCTGGTTCCAAAGTTCCGCGATGCTTGGTTCTTTTTTATTTTCACCTTTAGCAGGATGGCTATCGGATAAATTAGGGACCAGAAAAAAATTAATCGGAACTTTTGCTATATTGGACGCGTTTTTGTTAGCCCTTCTCCCATTTATGCCAAATATCTCTTCACTTTTTGTTTTGAGATTTTTAGAGGGAGGAGCGCATATTTTTGTTATAGGTTTACTTCTCACTTGTATTTCGGACAAGGAGAAGGACCAAACATCTAGTTTTTATAATAAAGGAATTTTATTCGGATTAGGCGGAACACTTCTCACGTTAGGAGGAGGAGTCGGCCAGTCGCTTGGGTTTTTAGGAAATAAAAATCCTCTTCTACCCTTTTTTGTGGGTGGATCCATTCTTTTAGTTTTGGGATTTTTATCTTTTTTCTTTTTAGAAGAAGGTACTCTAAAAAAATTAGAATGGGAAGGTTGGAAAAAAACAAAAACAGCCTTATCACTTTCTCCTTTATTACTCGTTCCGATCGCTTTCCATTTTGTGGATCGATTTACTGTAGGTTATTTTTTAAGTTCCTTAAATTTACATTTAAGGGAAGACCTTGGATTTTCTCCGGGACAAGTAGGTGGACTTTTCGGAGTCATGTTCCTGCTAATGAGTGTATTATCTCTTCCCGCTGCACTCCTTTCTAAAAAATGGAATTCTATCACATTAGTTTGGATCGGTTCTTTCATTTACGGAATTGCTCAAGCGAGTACTGGGTTTTTGAATACTTCTTCAGGACTATACTTTTCCATGATCGCTTGTGGAATAGGCGCAGGGATCATGTATGTGCCTGCGATGAGGCTTGCCTCTTCCCTTGCACCCAGCGGTTTTAACGCGAGTGTCATGACTGTGTTCACAGGCCTTGGATCCTTGGGATTCCTTTTAGGACCTTTGGTCTCCATCTCGGTTCAAGAATCTTTTAGTCATACATACGACAAAACCGTAGGTCTGGAATTTACAGGGATCTTGTATGGAGCCTTGGAAATTTTACTAGTTTTAGGCACCCTACCCCTATTATCTAAAATTTTAGAGAAAGAAAAAAGACTTGATTAATACGACCGATTGGTCGTATTAATTTTGTATGAGAATCAGTGCAGAATCCGCTCAGGAGAAGAGGCATACTCTTATCCTGAAAGGGATCGATCGTTTTCGTAAATTCGGATATTCCGCAACAGGTATACAGGAAATCGCTGATGAGGCAGAGATCCCGAAGGCCTCATTTTATAATTATTTTACTACCAAGCAAAACTTTGCCTCAGAAGTATTAGAATATTATTCTGAAAATGCAATCTTATGGAATGAGCAGATCCTTCAAAAAACAAAAGAAGATCCGATCTCTTCTCTTTTAAATTTATATAAGGAAAGGATCAAACTGGAGAAAAAACTCCTAAAAGAAGGAGTTTCCTGTTTGGTTAATGTGTTTGGTCAGGAATTGGGATATTCTGAAACTTCTCTCCAAAAACCTCTTAAAAATTATTTTGATTCCGCCTTGGACCAACTGGCCTCCGCAATCCAAAAACTCCGATCATTCAAAAAACTGAATATTACTAGCTCGGATAGAGAATTCGCTTTGTTTCTGGAATCCTCCTGGAGAGGAGCCCTACTCGTAGGAAGGGCAACAGGCTCTTTGGAACCTGCGGAAAACTTTTATAATTTTCTAATACAAATTTTGGACCATAAGGAATAAGACATGCAAATTGCAGAAAGACAAAAGATCAGAGAAGGTCATAAACATTCTTTAAATGTAAGATGGGACGAGCTGGATGCAAACAGGCATGTGAATAATAAAAACTACCAAGGTTATTTGGACGAGGCCAGAATGAGAGCCATGAGAGATTGGGGAGCTCCCATGGAAGAATTTGCAGACAAAGGTTTTGGTCCTGTGATCTTAAATTTGAATCTGAAATTTATAAAAGAGATCTCTTATCCGGAAGAGATCACTATCGAATCGGATCTGGTTTTAACTTCTCCTACAAGAGCTGTGTTCGAACAGAAAATACTTTTATCGAATGGAAAGCTTGCCTGCCAAGCTAGCACAGAGTGGACCTTACTCGATCTGAATCGAAAACGTCCCGCTAAGTTTATGGAAGTTCTTTAAGAAAGTTAACTTCCTTATAGTAGGATCTTCTAAAGATAGGGCCAAGACCTGATTTTCCGAAAAAATATTGTAAGTATTTGATGCACTATTCATTAAAACTTTCTCTTATCAGCAAATCCGCATACCCCGTTTGAGATAAATCAGCTAATCGATATTATAAATTCTAAGTTAAGTGCGCATAAATCGTCATAGGTGGGAGAATATTCTTTTTTTTACATTATTTTTACATAAATAATTGAGATAAAAACCGGGTTCAGAATTTAATCCTAATTAACCCAAACGTCATTCGCTTTTGATAAAGCAAGTCGAGGTATTTCTTTTGAGATATATTAATTCTTGGATCTTACTTTGCGTATTTTTACTAAGTTCTTCCGTATATTCGAAAGACACGGATCAAACAGTAGAAGGATATACACTTTCTAGAATTAGGATCACGAACATTTCCGTAAACTCGGCTACGGCAAATAATGCGATGAGTCTCATAAATACTAGGGCCATCAACCAAGTAAATTCAGGCTCAAATGAATTCGTAAAACCTAATATTGCAAATTTCCAGGGACAGGGAATAGAATGGGAAACTGATATTAGACATAGCAATTTTATTAAAACGAATTATTTCCTATCTCACGCAAACTTGCATTCTGGAAGTAATAATCTAAACGACTTAGCAACCTTAAATTTTCAGCCGTATATGGGTTCTCCTGTAAGTATTACGGATCTGTCGTTCAGGACTTATTCAAATAATAAGCTGATTACATCTAGGGTCGCTTTTTTGACGGATTTTTTCTTTTTCGAAAACTCCTCGAACAAATATTTAGAAAATCTAGCTTTTCGTATAGGTGTTGAAGCCTATGGAAATACGTTCAGCACTTCTTCAAAACCTTATCCGTATGTCGGAGTTTCCAACGGAGCGCCTTATTCTGGGATAGACGCCATTAACCAAGAGAAGATCAAATTTGCAGAAACTTTCGGAAATGCTGTGCTTGGGATGAATTATAAACTCAATCTATCTCCAGTATCGAGTTTCGATTTCGGTTTCGAATATTTTAAAAGTTTCGGAAACGATTCCAAATACGAAAACCAATATCTCTCTATGTCCATATCCTCTTTAGGCACATATTTACCAATTGCCTCCAAAGCAACTGGGCTCGTAAAGAGTGAATTAGAAGGTTTTAGAACTTCCTTAGGATATAGGTATTATATTAACGAAATTTCCTTTTTTAGGGTCTCATTCGCTTACCAAGATTCTACACAAAAAGTTAAAGACGCTGATGTACCGTCTTCTGGGAATTTAATAATTTCAAGTGATATATCTCAGTTATTATTTACATTAGCGTCTCCACCTATGGGTCCTTTCCCGAATTCCAGAGACACAAGATCACAATTCGGAATCGAATTCGGATATAAATATTAAGAACGGAGTCGTATAAATTTTGGAACCAAGAAAATTTAATGAATCGTCGGAAAGTTTCCTAAAATTCCAGGAGAAAGAGAACAAGATGAGTTTCGAGAAAAAATTATCTTACTTTAAAATATATTTTGGAATTCTAATATTATTTTGTTTAAATGCCTCGATCCTAAATTGTGCGTCTGCCCCGGCGTATAAGGAAGTAAACGTATCTGCGAAATATTTATTAAACGACGCGGAACGTCTTATCCAGGAAAAAAAATATGGAGAAGCTTCAGAATCTCTGAGAGCAGTTTTTAGGATTTATCCGGATAATGCACAAGCTGAAATTCTCTGGGAAAAATTACCTGAAGTTTGGCAAAGAAGGACTAAATACGATAATGCTTTGGGGCAAGGTTTTGCCAAAAGATCTCCCGAAGAAAGCGGCTTTTTCGAGAGACTAGCATGGTATATTCCGGATCGTCTATTAGATTTATTAGATATATTTAGTTTAAATATATCTATCGGCCCCCAAATCGGTGTAAGTAGTTGGAATACCCGCGCTATGCAGACAACTTTATACGCAGGAAGAACGGTATCCTTCGGTTGGTCACAAAAAAGAAACTTAGGGATTTCGGAAGAATCTTCGGCCGAGTATGCGTTTTTAGGTTTTGGAGGAGCTGCAATTCATGGAAGAAGGATCGGAACGGGAAGAAGAGCCTATGCAGGTACTTGGGACGGTTTCTTTGTACATATGCCGAACAATCCTCTTTATATAAATTATCGGGACTATTGGAGTAACGGAGGTAAAGTAGGATTTGTTTTAATAGGAGCCGAAGTTGAACTTCATTATACAGAAATAGCCGATTTCTTTGCAGGTTTCTTTTTTGTCGATTTTCTGGGGGATGATTTCGCTACAACGAATTCAATCAATTTTAATAGAGAGCAAGAAGATCATTTATATAGAGTGATCAATGCCGCAAACAGATATAATGAAAAACAAATGAACGAATTCCGAAACGCTTTCCCTGAACCGGAAAAAGTAATAGAAACCGAAAATCAGGATATTCAAATCATAGTGCCAAAAGGAAAAAATAAAAAGCCTAATTAAATCTGCATCTAATCTTAATAGCAATAAGAAAGGGACTCGAATTATATAGGATAAGCGCCATGATAATTCGGTCCCTTTTTTTTCTTACCATCATATTTCCTAGTTATGGATGTATTTATAGATCCATGACTTCCTTACCTACCGTTCCGAAACAGGTCCAAAATAATTCGATAAAACCAGTGAGACTACAGGTCTTTTTAGCAGGAGATCGATGTATAGAGTTTTGTAAGAAGGAGGATAAATCTCCGAATTGCGACGGTAACACAAACATTTGTAAGTCTTGGATAAAAGACTGGATGCCGGCGGATTTTGCATCCGGCAATGCCGTGAGTTCCGTATTTAAGTATTATCCGCCTAGAAAAAAATGGTTCATAGAACAAATTTCACATATTTCAACGGAGTTATGTAAGACCAAAAAAGATTTAAATTGTTTTTACGATTCACCGGATCCATCAGACGATCAAAATTATTCTTCTACGATAACCGTCAAAGTCGGAGGTTTTCAGCGCAGAATACATTGGTCCTTATATCCATCTTCCTTTTCTCTTTTACTATTTCCCGGATTTTTTAAGGAAGAATGGAATATCGAAATTTCAAGGATAGATCTAAAAAATCGAGTCGAACAAATACATATCCCCTCAACTGAAGTTAAACATTGGTTCGGATGGCCTTTTATATTTTGGGGTGCCGCTCTCGCGATCTCTGATGAAAAAGTGCTTACAGAGATCATAGAATATTCTCTTCACTATAATACGGCGTCAAACCCATAGAGTGTATTTTGTTTTTAGTTATATTAAATATATTTAATTATATTAAACAATTTCCAGGCAAAACAAGTTCGGACGGCAGATTCCATTTGATATAACAAATGCTTCATTCGATATAACGAATATGGAGCAAGTAATCGGCAAAGAAACTGATATCCTACCTTTCTTCCAGCCGATCTTGTCCGTAGAAGATGGACAAATTTTCGCTCATGAGGTTTTGGCTCGCAAAAAGACCGTAGATGGTATCGTTTCTGCCGGTTATTTATTCTCTGCCGAAGCCGGACTATCTGATTCTGAATTAGGAGAATTAGAAGAAAGCCTCTGGAGAAAAGCATTAGAAAAACTTAAAGTTCATCCGGACCAATCCAAATTATTTCTGAATATTTCTCCTAATCGCCTTTATAGAGAATTGGAAAATGAAAGGATTGATTCTTTCAGATTATTACGTTTAGCCAGAGAATATGGAATAGAACCGAATCGTATTATTTTAGAAGTCACTGAAGAGGAATTTTCGGGAAGCCTGGACTCATTAAGGATCGCAGTGGACCTTCTCCGCGCATACGGATTTAAGATCGCATTGGACGATTTAGGCTCGGAGGCTTCCGGTATAGAAAGAGTGGGACTTCTCCGCCCGGACTTTTTAAAATTAGATCTCAGATTAATCAGAGCATCTTCTCGTTCTCCATCTGTTAGAAAAGTATTGGAACATATACGTGACCTTGCATTCTCCCTGGGAGCTTCCGTTTTATACGAAGGTTTGGAAACCCAAGAAGAATTATACTTTGCATTAGAAGGCGGAGCCAGATTCCTACAGGGATTTTTACTTTTGAGACCCGGAGCAGAACTTTCCACAGGCAAAGAACCTTCTCTATCCATCAAAGAAATGGTGAAATTTTTTCATCAAAAAAAGATGGAAACACTTAAGCAAGAGTTGAGTTTTGAAAATAAGATCAGGCTAACTTTAGGGGAACTTCTGAACCCTTTTCCTATATTACAAATAGCGAATAGATATTTGATAGATGCATATACGGTTTTTCAATCTTCTAAAGAGATCCATAGGGTTTATATCACTGATTCTAAAGGAACTCAATTATCTCCTTATTATATGAGAACCGGTGAAGATTCTTTTAGGGAAACGAGCCATGGGATCGGTAAAAATTGGTCTTATCTTCCTTATTTTTATAGGCAGCTTAGAGATTCGATGAGAAAGCCTGATGATTGGGGAATGAGCGAGAGATATTTTGATAGCGACGCGGTTAAAGATCTGATCGTTTTTAGCAGAGAAGTGGGATCCGGTGCTTACGTATTTTTAGACGTGACCGCTCCTCGCCTGTACTAAAAAACGGTTTCAATGAGCGTTATTGAAAATCAAATCCTGCAAGATATCTATAGGGCATCTTCCGAAGGAGGATTTCTCACTATGAGGGATTTAGAACTGAATACTTCTCTTACCGAATGGAATTTGAGACCTCATTTAGAAGATTTAAAAGAGGCCAGTCTGATAGTGGAGCACCCGGAAGGTTTCCAGGTGGCTCCTAAAGGCAGACATTTTTATAAAAGTAACTGGGGTTAATTCGGAACTTCTAGTTCTTCTTCTAAAACTTCTTCTTTTTTTCCCTGAGTTCTATTCAGTATAATCACAGAAGAAATCGCGAATACTCCTCCGAGTAATGTGCTCAATTTAGGTTCTTCTCCCAAAAAGATCCAACTTCCCAAAAGTGCGGTAACCGGAACTAAGAATATAAAGGAACTTGCAGTTCTGGATCCCAATCTACTGGATGCATAAAAATACACAGTGGTCCCGAAAGTCGTGGATATTACGGAAAGATAAAGTAATTGGACCCAGAAATTCCAATTATTGTCCATTACTCCGCCTAGATCGTATGGAAATGCAAGAAATAGATCCAGTATTGTTCCGATGCTGAACACATAAAAGCTGTACACCATCGGAGACATTCTTTGCCCTGTGCTATGACTATTCATACTTAGAATTGCCCAACTGAATGCACAGAGTAAAAAATAAACATTCCCTGATTGGAAGAGTAAGGTCCAATCTCCTTCCCAAATTTTTAAGAGTAAGAATCCACCGGTTAATCCGATGAACAAACCTATAAATTCTTTTCCGGAAGGAAGTTTTCTTTGGAATGTATGGACCAAGATATAAGTAAAGATCGGATTCATTGTGGTGACGAGTACCCCACCTGCTCCGGCCAAACCTTGGCTAAGCCCTAATAGGAAGAATTGATTGTATATTGTATATAAGACAGCGCCTATTGCTACTTGTAATAATCCTTTTTTATCAGGTAAGGCAATGGATTCTTTTCTGATGATCAATACTGGAACTAAAGAAAGCGCTGTGGCTAAAAATCTCCAGAATACAATTACGATCGGAGGTTCGGTCCCCACGATTGATTTTGCGGAAGGCCAAGCGAATCCCCAGCTCACCATAGCAATTACGAGTAGGATAAAGAATTTTATAGATTGATTTTGGAACATCCCTAGTTCTGCCTCATTACCAGTTTTTTTGTTCTCTCTTTGAAGAGGAGTATAATAAAAAACCCGGCCTTAGGTGCCGGGTTTCCTTTCGACTTTAGTCTGTATCTGAAAGATCATGCATTTAGATCGATTAGATAACCCCTGCGAGTAATTTGATCGTCGGTATTTACGCCTACCTTGGCGAGACTCTTCGGCGCTGTCACAACAGTATCCATGTTGCTGAGCGGATGAAGACGATCCGGCATATTACGGATGGTGAATTCGGATTGGGAGAATTGTTGGGCTGCTCGGTTATTGCTTCCGGCTGCGTTGATTTCTTGTAACATAACTGCGAATCCTATTTTTACAAAATTTAGACTATTCAGGAAGTTCTGTAAAGAAATAAATTTCGGGTCAAAAAGGCCACTTTAGTCGCGCGTGTAGGAACTCCAACACACGAACCAAAGAAGATTTTAGGAGCTCCTACAGAGCCTCACCTTCCCAACGAGGATATACCATCTCTTCTTCCTCTTCCGGTATAGAGGAACCTGCTTCGTCCTCGAGTAAGGTAAACCCTCTTGGTTCACCTATAAATTCAGGAAAATATTCGAAGAATAACTTACCAGCGATAATACGTTTGGCGGCAGGATAATTCTGTTTGAATGTATCAGAGAAGTCCAATTCAGGCAATTGGTGAAATTGGATCCTGTCTTCGAAATTAATAAAGTCTTGTTTGGAAAATCCAATATTTCTAGAAACAATTTCATCTTTGAGTAAGATCCAATCTAGTTTGAATCTCATTCGATATCCTTGGAATGCGGAAGATCTTTGGATTAGATTTACTATTCTCATCAAAGGGTATTCCATATTATAATATGGAGTAAGATAGATCATTAGGTATCTTTGGGAAAAACCTAGAGGTTCCCAAACATTTTCGGGAGAAATATTATTATCACCGTCGAATCTTAACTCTTCTAACATGGAGTGAAGAGCAGGAGCATTCTTTTTTTCGGTATAAAATTCCTGAATGGCGATCTCTCCAAATTCCCCGTAATAGAGCCATTTGTACAGGTCCTGGATCTCTGCCAAAGGATGAGCTTGCAAGAATCGATTCAAACTCTCGATCTTTTCTTCTCTGGTACGGTTTTCGTCTATCTCCTTGTGAATCATAAACCTTAAGGGAGATTTTTAGATCGGGTCATCCTCAAATTCAAGCCTAAAACTGATCTTTGAGAATTTTAGAAAAAGTTTATTCTTGGTTTTTATACTTCTCTTTATCGGAAGCAAATTCTTGGCCTTTGATCAAACGGATCAGATTTGTCCTATGTAAAACCAAGATAGTTGAACTGATACATATGATTGCCCAAAAGACAGGAGTATTAAAACTTTTACCGTCTATTAAAGAAAGTAGATAGTACGAAATAGGTAGAGTGATTGCTCCTCCTATCGATCCAATCGATACGAAACCGAAGATCTTCTTCAAACTTAAGAATACAATTAAGGTGATAAGAGTCGGTCCTGGAGCAAGCACTGCAAATACTCCAAAGCTCGTGGCCACTCCCTTCCCCCCTTTAAACTTTAAAAAAGGAGAAAACATATGACCAAGGACCGCTGCCACTCCACAAAAAAGAGAAAGATATTCTTGGGACTCTCCATAGATCGACCGGATCACGAGTGGAAACACCGCGCCCTTAGCAATGTCCAAAAGTAAAACGGGAAGTCCTATCTTCCAACCAAGCATGCGAGTTACATTGGTGGCACCGATATTCCCGCTTCCTTTTTGTCTGATATCTATTCCTTTAAATTTAGCGGCTAAAAATCCGAAAGGAATTGAGCCTAAAAGGAAAGATGCAGGTAAGAAGAATAAGTATAGCTCGTTCATTTTCGATCAGATCTCAATTCTAAACGGATCGGGATCCCTTTCAGATTATACTTCTCCGTTAACTTCTTCTTTATAAAAGTTAATAGGTTTGATTTGAAATAATCTATATGGTTCACGAATAAGATGAGATGAAACGGAGAAACGGAAACTTGTGTACAATACAACATCTTAGGAGGTTTATTTGCGGAGAAGGACCTACCCGCTTCCGCCATCCAAGCCCGAAGAGATTGGTTTAATTCCGAGGTAGAGATCTTTTTCTTAGAACGGGCCGCAAGATCGATGGTCATTTCCATCATCTTATGGATCCTTTGTTTTTCCTTAGCGCTTAGAGTGATGATCTGTATTTCTTTAAGGAGAGGAAATCTGGAGTATAAACGTTCTTGGTAGTTTTTAAAGGAATCATTATCCTTTTCTTCTATTGCATCCCATTTATTTACGGCGAGTAAGAAAGGTTTTCCTTCTTCTTGGAGCATTCCTACGATCTTTTTATCGAATTCCCCAAAACCTTTGAGCGCGTCCAAAAGATGAATGACCACGTCGGAATTTTGAATGGTTCTTTTTGTTCTTTGGTAAGAATAAAATTCCAGGGCCTCTGCCTTATCCGATTTCCTGCGAATACCTGCAGTATCCGTAATACGGATTTTTTTTCCGTCGAAGGTAACTGTCGTATCTACCGAGTCTCTAGTTGTTCCTGCAACTTCGCTCACAACCGCTCTATCATATCCGCAAAGTGCATTTAATAAACTGGATTTTCCAGCATTCGGTTTTCCTACGATCGCAAGACTGAAATCTTCGGTAGAAACAGAAGGCGTTTCCTCTTCTTCCGTGGTTTGGTTTTTTCTTTTCGCGGTTGGAAGTAAGAATGCAATTTTTTCCAGAAGAAGTGGAAGGTTCCTTCTTCCTATTGCAGAGATCGGTAAGATCTCTGACAGACCCATCTTATAAAAAGAATCCAGGTCTTCTTCGTCTTCCGGATGATCCACTTTGTTTACACAATATAGAACCGGTATCTGAGTTAGTTCAGGGTCTTTTCTGAATTTATCAATGAGTTTGGAATCGTAAGAAGTGACCTCATGTAGGTCTAGAAGAAAAACTACAAGGTCGGATTCAGCAACTTGTCTGAAAGCATTTTCAAGAACTGCTTCTTCCAGACTTTCCGGTCTTTCTATATCCAGACCAGGAGTATCTGCCAGAATAAAGTCTAGTCCCTTCTCCGGATTTAAAACACGAGCACGAAGAACATCACGCGTCACACCGGGGTAATCCTCGGTAATCGCTAATTTCTTTTTAAGAAGTGCGTTGAATAATGTGGACTTACCAACATTCTGGCGTCCTACGATACTTATAATCGGAACTCTTTTTTTAGAGGACATTTAGGAGTAATTCTTGGTCTTCATCGCTCTCGCGATTTCCAGTTTTGCGTCGCTTTTTTTCATATCTTCCCGTTTATCATAGAGCTTTTTAGGTTTTCCTAATGCTAACTCGACTTTCGCCCAACGGTTCTCTTTGAAATATACTTTAGTAGCGACGAGCACCAATCCCTTTTCTTTGATCTGTTTATCTAGTTTATCTATCTCTTTTCTATTCAGTAGAAGTTTACGTGGGCGAATATCAGGATGGTTTGTATATCCCCCGTTCTTATACGGAGTGATGGAAAAACTATCCAGGTAAACTTCTCCGTTTTTTATCTTAGCAAATGCATCAGTGAGGTTTGCTTTTTTTTCTCGGAGACTTTTAACTTCCGATCCGGACAAAACGATGCCTGCTTCGATGAATGAGATCAATTCGAAGTTAAACTTGGCTTTTTTATTTACCAGAGGTTGAGGGCTATTGTCTTTTTCCTTCTTCGTTGCCATAGTTCCCAAGCGCGGGGCATACCCGCACTGCCGTTATCGGGAAGAATGGTGAGTCAGGATCAATCTTCCCAGTTCTGCTCCGATTAAATTCGGCATATTATAAAAGTTTTCGGAAGTGATTTGGATAGAATCCGGAAATAAATGTTCCGCAATATATCTGCGTCCCAGTCCCACACCCAAAAACACGTAATTTTTATTCGAATGTTTAAGGATCTCTGCCTTTAGACGTTTATTGTCTCGGGATTGGATCTCCTGTTCGATCTCCGTTTTACCCCTTTGTCCCCTAAAGTCCGAAATCATAACCAGTATTTTCGTCTGGGCCTCCGGGGAAAAGTAGGATTCTATCTGTTCTAAGAGCTGGTATTCTTCGATTGAATCCCCTTGCCAGTCCGAGCGGAGAGAATCGAACATCTCCTCTTCCTTTTTGGAGTCGAAGTATTCGTCCATTCGTTTCACTTGAACCAAATCGATCCTGTCTTTTCGGTTCATTCTATCAGAATAAGCCGTTACGGAGAAGTTTACGTCATGTTCATCCAGGATATGAGCGCTGGAGAGCATTGCGGATAATGTAGCGACAGAATATTCGAAGTTGAAGATCCTACGGGACTTGGAAACCAAGAAGGCGACTTCTACACCTTTTAGTTTTTCTTCATCCTTATCTATCGTGGTCTTATCGAATACCTTAGAGTCCCCTTTTCCGGAGAGAAAGGATATATATTTTCTGGTGTCGATGCGAGAACCTTCACTTCTATACATCCGGTTGATATCTATTTCCGGATCAAAAAGTCTTTCTAGGTTCAGTTCTACTTCTTCCAAACTGCGCCCGAATACTTCCTTAAATTCTTTGATGCTTGTTTGGATTGTGTATTCCCAAAGTATCCTGCGCTTTGCTAAGAATGCTTTATATAATTCTTCAGTGCGATAACCCCAGGCTCCACCTCCGCCTGCGGGTTCACCTTGGCCCATGTTTCCTCTGGTCTCTTGTCCGTACCAGGCGTCCGGGCCTTCTTTTCTTTGGCCGCCCGTTTCAGGAGTATTGATCTCCAGGCCTTCTCTTAATTCTCTTCCTGAGTTTTTAAGTTCCGCTTTTCCGGTAAGAGGTTCTCTTTTATGTAATTCAGGATCCCACCAACGTTTCTTTTCGATTTCGGTAGAAGGGGTCAGAGTTTTTTTTTTCTTATCCTCCAAGGTTTGGAAGAAGTCCGATACAATCTCGATTCCTGATAAGGAGAATTCTAAAATTCTCTCCAACTCTTTTCTTTCTCCAGGATCAGAAACCTGATTGGAATAAGCGATCTTTCCGCCTCTAAGAGCGATCTCACGCAAGCCCTCTTTTCCGAGAGACTCATCCGCGTAGCGAAGAATATGATCCTTCCATTGCAGAAGATTAGAAAGTCCGAATGTATAAGGCATTAAATTCGCAGAACCGATGGTTCTCTTTTTGGCAAGATCCTTAATCTTAGTATGAAACTCCGCCATTTTAGAGACAAGGTCTCCTTCCGGCAGATAGAAGTTTAGGATTTCTTTAAGTGTCGCATTATCTTCCAGTTCCGGGAACAGAACAGAAGTGAATCTGTTACGGAATGCTCTAGAAATTGTAGGAGTAGACTTAGTTTTTCTGAATAATTTCAATGCGAAGATACGAGAATCTTCTTTTAAAGAAAGAGGTTTATCTTCCGAACTTTCAGGAGGAAGAACAAGTGCTCTTGCATCATCCGTAAGCATATTCAGTTTTTCTACGAGTTCCGCTCCTGCCGCTTCCAAGTTGGTGATCAGTATATTTCCACCTTCTCGAATACCTTTAGTAAGTGGGCCGTCTACCCACCCGACTTGGGAACCCGCGATCGGTTTTAAAGCACCGATAATATCAGCGGTGTGGATTCCTTTACAAAGATGAACTGCTTCTAAAGGAACACCGCTGATCTCAGTGAATAAAGGTAGAATGAGCTGAGGATCCTGCTCTTCAGAATATTCGATCAGAACGTTTTCTTTAAATTGAACCGCAGAGTAAACCTTCTCCGCAAACTCTCTTAGTTTCAAAGGCATCGGAACAGAGGATAGAATTTCTTTTGCAGTCTTCTCATTCGTTACATGGATTTCCTTATCGTTGCAGAATAAGGATCCCTTATGAACTTCGAACTTAGGTTCAGGAAGGTTCGGCTTGGATTTTAATCCAGTTTCTTTGAGTAGAAGTTCAATTTGAGAATTGCGATCATCTTCTTTGCGGAATGGTTCTACGTAGAAATTCCAGAGTTCCCTGAATCTAAGCTCAGGTTGATCAGCCTTTAGGGCGAGAATACGATTACAAAGTTTTTTAAGATTTCGGATATTGAAGTGATATTTTTCTAAATCACCTTTTCCTAAATTACCTGAAACAACTTTGGTCTCAGTCTCGAGTGAAATACGGATACAGGATTTAAGAATATCAGTATCCATGTTCGGATATAATTTTCCTAAAATGAACAAAATCTCATCTGGAGTATGAGGATCTATGAATACAGTAGAATAATATCTGGTGATATCAAAAGGAAGAGGTTTACGTCCTTCGAATCCTTCCGATGGGTTTTGGGTTCCTATAAAATTGAAACCTTCCGCACCATGGATACGAGTTCCATCTCCCTCGATCAGTTCTAGATAATTGGATTCATAAACAGTGGAAAAACGTTTGATGATATGAGGTGGACAAAGGTTCATCTCATCCGCCACAAAACTTGCACCACTTCTGACTGCCGAAGTTAATGGGCCATCTCCCCAAGCGAAACCTTTTCCATCCAAAAGTAAACGATAAGAACCGATTAGATCTTCAGGAAGAGTGTCCTCGTTAAAACTGAATCTTGCAGTCGGATGATTTCTCTTGAAGTTGATATAATAGATGAGTGCGTTTTTTCCAACACCAGCATCTCCAACGAGTAGCACCGGGCGGGATTCCAGAAGAGGATACAGAATATTTTGCAAATTCCTAACTGTGGAATCAGTCTCCACCAGATCGGAACCTAAAGAGCCGGAGTTATTTCCTAATTTAGACTTAGGTACTTTGATGCCGGCGATTGAAATTGTATCCATGTCCCCAAGATCCGGAAAGTGGAATTCCGAGGCAATCTCATTTCGTTATTTCTGAGAACGATTGGTTGGACACTCCAACTGATTCCACGAATCCAGTTTGACGAACAAATAGGTCCTACATTAGCGTATTTATATGAGCCAGAGTACCCTTGATTATGTACTAGCGCAAAGAATCCAAGGTTTGGATTCCTCAGCCATCCGAAAAGCATTCGAACTTGCCGGGACCTTAAAAGACCCGATCAATCTTTCCATTGGACAACCTCATTTTCCTTGTCCTCCGAATATTGTAGAAGCCGGAGTCAAAGCTTTACGCGACGGAAAAACCGCTTATACATTAACGGCGGGAATTCCGGAACTGAAAGAAGCTCTCTCCCAAAAATACAAACAAGAAAACGGGATCGATTACGCAAGTCCGGAACGTCTTTTAGTTACTTCCGGGATCAGCTCCGCGTTTTTATTACTTTTCAATTCTCTTTTGAACGAAGGAGATGAGTGCCTTGTAGTAACTCCTCATTTCTTGATGTATCCTGCTTATATCAAAATTTATGGCGGGAAGATGAATACTGTTTCGGAAGATTTCCAACCGGAAGATCTGAATGTATTCAAGGACAAAAAGTTGAAGATCATCATCTTCTCCACTCCTTCTAATCCTACCGGAACCGTTTTGACTAAAAAACAACTAACGGCGCTTGCGGAACTCGCAGAGAAAACGGGGGCTTATTTGATCTCCGACGAGATCTACGAGAAGTTCGATTACGATAAGTCTTTCTTATCCGTTGGATCTTTTTATGAAAGAGCGATCACTCTTTCCGGGTTTTCCAAAACATATAGTATGACGGGACTTAGATTAGCATCCATAGTCGCTCCAGCTCCTATTATAAAAACGTTAACCACCTTACAACAATACACTTTAGTTTGTGCACCTTCTGTGACCCAATGGATGGGGATAGAAGCTCTTAAAACCGATATGCAACCTTATATAGATGATTATAAGGAAAAAAGGGATTTTGTTTACGAAAATCTAAAGGATCATTACCAGCTGAAAAAAAGCGGGGGTGCCTTCTACTTCTTCTTAAAAATAAAGGAGAAGGATGATGATTTTATCGTAAAAGCAGTAAAAGAAAAAGGCCTGATCTTAGTCCCTGGTTATATATTCGTAGATTCCAAAGAATATATCCGTATCAGTTTTGCTTCCGAATGGGAGAATCTGAAACGAGGCATAACTGCACTAAAAGAACTGGCTTCTTAAGAGAAAATTTTTGGCGGAGTACTATTCCGAATTCCCATATTTGATCTTTTTCATTTGGATTGGAGGCATTTTAGTCTCCTTCTCCATGGGAAGTTTTTATTCTACGTTAGCCTATAGGATCCTTAGATTCTATTA
Source organism: Leptospira selangorensis (assembly GCF_004769405.1). NCBI lineage: Bacteria > Pseudomonadati > Spirochaetota > Leptospiria > Leptospirales > Leptospiraceae > Leptospira > Leptospira selangorensis. The sequence continues at coordinate 269,834 of NZ_RQES01000018.1, read as the reverse complement.
CGGAAAAGAAAGAAAGATCGGTTCTAAACTTTTTAGACTTAAAAAGATCTTAATAGAACCTTCCTCCTGCGAATCCTGTGGAACACAGATCAAAGGTGCTTCAATCATTCCAGTATTCGGATATTGGATCTCTAAAAAAGAATGTAGGAATTGTAAGGCTCCGATCAATCCATTATACTCTCTATGCGAGGCAGTATTCGGATTATTATTCGTAGTCTCCTTTCTTCTTTCCGGAAAATTATTAGGAAGTTTTGCATTCGTGGCCTTATGCGGGCATCTACTAGTCGCGGCAAGCACCGACTTCAAAAAGTTTTCCTTGGATTATGAAAATTTGCCTTTTATCGTTCTGTTCGGTGCATTGGCAAATTATCTATTATTTGATTCTGTTCCGGGAAAAGCTGAGTTAATCGTTTATGTTTCCTTCTCCGCTGTATTCTTCTTAATTTATTTTATATTTCCTGCGAGTATGGGATTTGCGGACGCAATATTCGCACCCGCATTTGCATTCTTAAGCATACATCCTTGGTGGATATTTTTCTTAAATTCTTCTTATGGGATCGCGATCATTATCACTGTCCTGAAAAGAAAAAAAGGAGAAAGTTTAAGACAAGTCCCAATCCCTATGGGAGTTTATTTTTCGATCGGACTAGTATTGACATTTATAGCCAGAATGCTTTCAAATTCAGGTTTACTTCCCAACTGGGCAGATCTCATTCTATAAGAAATATGGAAAATAAGATCTCTGATATCCGTAACGAATACAGCAAAGCATCTCTGGACGAAAAAGATATCGGAGATTCCCCCATCGATTTTTTCAAAACCTGGTTCGACCAAGCTGTACATTCGGAAGTAAGAGAGCCTACTGCTATGACTTTGGCAACTGTTCGAAAAGACGGAATGCCTGACGCAAGGATCGTATTACTCAAAGGGATCGACAAAGAAGGATTCCAATTTTATACCAATTACACAAGCGCTAAGGGAAAAGAATTAGAATCAAATCCGAATGCCTGCCTTGTATTTTTCTGGGCGGAATTAGAAAGACAGGTCCGTATCAGGGGAAAGATCTCCAAAGTTTCGAGAGCAAATTCGGAAGAATATTTTCATTCCAGACCTTTCGCAAGTCAAATAGGCGCACTCGCTTCTTCTCAAAGTGATCCGGTCGATGACAGATCTATTTTAGATAAACATTATGAAGATCTAAAACTAAAATACGAAGGCAAAACCGTTCCTCTACCTGAAAACTGGGGAGGATATATATTAGAAGCTTCTGAAATAGAATTTTGGCAGGGACGAAGAAGCCGCTTACATGATCGTATCTTATTCCGAAAAGAAAGCGGCTCTTGGGCAAAAACCAGACTACAACCTTAGTTCAGTCCGAGCAAATGCCCCATTCTCATTTTTTTAGTGAATAGATAATGGTGATTATTCCCTGTAGGTTTAATTTCTATAGGAATTCGATCCGTAACTTCCAGACCATAACCTTCCAAACCGACTATCTTACGAGGGTTGTTCGTAAGAAGTTTCATCTTACCTACACCTATATCTTTCAGGATCTGAGCGCCCACTCCGTATTCTCGAAGGTCGGGAGCAAATCCTAATTTCTCGTTCGCTTCTACAGTATCCAAACCTTGGTCCTGCATATTATAAGCCTTAAGTTTATTGATCAGACCGATCCCTCTACCTTCTTGTCTCATATAAAGAAGGATTCCCTTCCCTTCTTGAGCGATCATAGAAAGAGCGGAATGGAGTTGAGGCCCACAATCACAACGGCCGCTTCCGAAAATATCCCCGGTAAAACACTCGGAATGTACGCGGACCATTATAGGGTCGTTCTTATCAATTTTACCTTTTACTAATGCAACATGGACTTTGTCGTCGATGATTGTAGAATAAGCTCTGACGGAAAAATCTCCATACTCAGTCGGAAGAGTTGTCTCCACTTCCAAATGAATTAGATTTTCTTTTTTCCTTCTGTAACGGATCAGATCTTCGATAGTGTAAATATTGAGTCCGTGTTTTTCTGCGAATTTTTCCAGATCAGGAAGACGAGACATGGTTCCATCATCATTCATGATCTCGCAGATTACAGAAGCAGGATAAAGACCCGCAAGTTTGGAAAGATCTACAGACGCTTCTGTGTGACCAGCTCTTCTGAGCACTCCACCCGAAACTGCTTGCAAAGGAAATAAATGACCAGGTTTCATTAGGTCACCCGGAGTGGTTTTAGGATCTATCAGTACTTGGATTGTAGTCGCTCTATCCTGGGCAGAAATCCCAGTAGTAGTTCCGTTTTTTGCGTCAACGGAAACTGTGAACGCGGTCCCGTGTTTGTCACCCAAACTTAGGTCGTCCACCATTCTGTTCAGACCTAATTGTCTGAGTCTGTCTCCCTCCATAGGAAAACAAATTAGGCCTCTCCCGTAAGTGGCCATAAAATTCACCTTTTCTTTATCAGTGAATTGGGCGGCACAAACCAGATCTCCCTCGTTTTCCCGATCTTCGGAATCCACGAGAATGATCATCTTCCCCGCTTTTATATCTTCGATTGCCTGTTCAATGGAGCCGATCATGATTCCACCTCATTTCTTGGACTGTTTTTTTTCCATGATAAATCCTGGCTGGCGCGGAAAAGTGAGACTGATAGTTGGTAATTCGAACAAAAGATACTGCCAGGGGAACAAACTTCTTAATCGGATGCTCACGCAAAGGCGCAAAGACCGCTAAGATTTTCGGAGTCAAAAATCAAGACCTTCTTTTCTTCGCGGCTTCGCGTGAAAAACCCTTAGCCGTGTTTACCTAGTTGCTCTAAATATCTCGCGATCAGGTCCACTTCCAAGTTTACCTTGGCTCCGACCTTCCATGCTTCGGAAGCATTGGTGACAATAAGAGTCTCCGGGATCAAAACTAGTTCAAACTCACCGGGTTTAGAATCCACGATCGTGAGAGAAATTCCGTCCACAGTTACGCTACCCCGGACCGCAAAATATTTGGTAAATAATGGATCATGAGAAATTACGAACCTTCTTACTTTTCCTGAATCCTTTTCTTCAGAAAGAAGAATCGTACCTGTAAGATCCACATGCCCCGTCACAAAATGGCCGCCCATTCTGGTATGGGGTTGGACCGATCTTTCTAAATTGATCTTTGTTCCTACTTGGAAACTTCCGAAATTGGTGAGCTCTAAAGTTTTGTAAGAAGAATAAAATTCGAATTTGTTTCCGCTTTCTTGGAAGGAAGTTACGGTGTGACATGCTCCGTTGACCGAAATAGAGTCGCCGTTTTTTAGATCCGGATCTTTCCAAGCGGTTATTACCTTAAATATTTTACCATCCCCAGTGTCTTGGACGGATTCAATTTTTCCGGTAGTCTCTATTAATCCTGTGAACATCTTCCCAACTCCCAAAGATCAGAACCGAGTTCCGCCTTCCATTCCATGGAAAATTTTCCATTCCATTCAGGCAAGATTCCTTTTGGAAAAGAAACGGCATTCGATCTGATTTGTAAGATAGCATCTTCTTCCGAAAGTATGGAAGAAAATAGTTTGTATAGAAAATTTCCACCTTCTACGAGTGCCGTGTTAATCTCCCAAGAATCTAAAACTTCTAAAATTCTGGGGATATCAGAGAAAGAAACCTTCTCTAATGGAAACCTAGAAAAATTTTCTAATCGTTTAAGAAAATTTGCATCATAAGATTTTTTTTCATCCAAGAAGAATGCGGCATTCTTCTTTCCGATACGATCGTTTATATTATTTTGTTTTTCCAAAAAGTTTTGACTGATCGAATTTTGATCCGATAAAAAGAAAATTCTAAGCGGTTGGTAATCTTTCTCTTTTTCTTTATGGATCTGAAAAACTTCAGGATCAGAAGAATATTCCAAAACCTTAGAGACAAGTCCCGAAAATCCTTTGTAGGAGTTCCTACCTATATTTTGATTCACACCGACATTCTCAGGCACATGCAAAATCTGCGGTGCGATCTTCGGCAAAGAAGAAGGTATTCTAAAATCCAGACCTGGATCGTCTACCCTTACGGTATTCGGCCCGACTAAGATCGCATCAACTTTAGCTCTTAGCATAGAAAGAAATACATCCGACTCGGAAGAAGATATTTTCTCTCTGAGACCTTCTCCCGAACTGAAATAACCTTCTTTGCTGAGAGAAGTTTTGAGTAAAAAAGCAGGCCTTCTTTTTTCTATTCTGGATCTAAAACCGAACAGGAATTGGGAAGAGATTTCGGCTAACTCGGCGTTTTCAATCACCTGAATTCCGATCTCTGATAATTTATTTAAACCGGAATGAGAAGACACCAAAGGATTCGGGTCCTTCCAGCCATATTCCAATCGAACAGGTTTTTTTTTTAGGAAAAGATCAATACAAGGAGGAGTTTTACCGTAATGAGAACAAGGCTCTAAAGTTACGTAAGCATTATGGTCGGGGAGTTTTCCGTTCGGGAATTTTTCTCGAAGCAAACGATATGCTTCTCTTTCTGCGTGGTTTTGTCCGGCTTTTTGTGTGGAAGCAGAAGACAAAATTTCACCGGTGTTTGAGTCTTCTAAAACGCAGGCCACCGGAGGATTCGGGCTGGAATATCCGGTGGAGACAAAGGAATAGCGAGTCAATTCCTCCCGAATCCGATCCGGGAGGGAAGAACTCAAGAGCGTTTCCACCTCTGACTCAGAGTATCGTAGATATCCACGAGTGGTGCAGCAATGAACACGGAGGAGAATGTTCCGAGTATAATCCCGAAAGTGAGAACATACGCGAAATCGTATAACTCCACTGCTCCACCTATGATGATCGCAACTACGGAAATCAAAGTTGCAACAGAAGTATTGAAAGTTCTGGAAAGTGTTTGGTTGATCGAAAGGTTAATCACTTTAGAAAATGTATCTCTCAAATTCCCAGCATTTTCACGGATCCTATCGAACACCACGATCGTATCGTTGATTGAATATCCGAGTAATGTCAAAAGAGCCGCGATAATAGGAACACTCGGTTTAATCTGGAAAAATCCGATAAATGCGATCGTGATCACTAAGTCATGAATTAGAGCTAAGATAGCTCCCAATGCAAACTTGAATTGGAAGCGGAAGCTCAAATATATCATGATAAAGAAAAGAGTTAGGCCCAAAAGAGAGATCCCTGTAGAAGTTAACTCAGCCCCCACCACGGAACCTACTTGGTTCGCGGAGAGAATTTTCTTTTTTTCTAATTTAAAGTCTTCTTGTAAAAGACCGATCAATGCGTCGATCGCAGAAGCTTGTTTTGCTTCTACACTATCTTTACCTTTTCTTTCTATATAAAGTTGTTTGATCTGATCAACGGAACCAAGGCCTATATCGATTTGGTAATCGTTTTTATCCTTATCCATTAGAACCAAAACTGCTTCTAAATTTTTAGCGGAGAAATACTCCTCCAAGTTTTTACGTTCTACATTCTCCGGAAACTCTACGACGGCTCTTAAACCACCGTCAAAATCCAAAGAAGTAGCGAATCCTCCGTATTTTCCGAAGGTAACTCCAAACCCGACAGCGATCAGGATGGCAGAGAAAGAAATGGATACGTATTTATATTTTATAAAATCAAACATTTTTGGACTCCAGTTTTTTGAATCCGATCCGAAGTTTACGAACTCCGAATTTGTTTACCAATAGATCCATGATCATTCTACTCAAGAACAATGAGGTAAACAGGGAAGTGATGATACCCCAACAAAGAGTGATCGCAAATCCTTTGATCGGTCCGTTTCCAAGTTTGATCATCAAGATCCCTGAGATCAAAGTAGTCACGTTACTGTCCATAATCGTCCAGAAAGCGTTATCAAATCCTTGGGCAACCGCGGCAGACACATGTTTTCCGGAAGCCAATTCTTCCTTAATTCTTTCGTAGATAATAACGTTAGCGTCCACCGCCATACCCACGGTGAGGATGATCCCCGCAAAACCAGGTAAGGTCAAAGTGAATCCCATCAAGGAAAGAAGTGCCATAAGCACGATTACGTTCACAAGAAGTGCAATATCCGCAACAAAGCCGGACAATCTATAGATTACCAACATGAATACGATCACGAGTGCGAATCCTAAAAGAACCGCTTTTAATCCTACTTCGATGGATTCGATCCCTAAAGTAGGACCTATAAATCTCATTTCCAGAACGTTTAATGGGATCGGAAGTGCACCCTCGCTGATCACATTTGCGAGATCCGTAGCTTCTTTTTGTCCGAACTCTCCGTCGATCTGAGCGTTACCGCCTGCGATAGGACTACGAATTACTGGATCAGAGATAACTTTGTCTCCCCAAACGATTGCAAGTTGTCTTCCTACGTTTTTAGAAGTGATATCGAAAAATTTCTCAGCACCTTGAGAAGTTAAGGAGAAGGAAACGTAATAGGAAAGTCTGTTTTGGTCGTAACTCTCACGAGCGTTTCTCATGTCCTTTCCGTCGAGAGAGATAGCTCTTTCCAGAACTACAAATTCTCTAGGAAGTAGGGATGCCTTAGGGTTATTTGCTCTGGACCATTTTACGTATAATTTATACTTTTCAGGGATATTATACTTCTTCTCCATAGCCGCCAGGAATTTATCCTGCTCGTCTTTTCCCAGTTTCTGTTTAACTATATTCTGGAATTTTACGATCTCAGTTTCTTCCTTTCTGCCCTCGTTCATGAGTTTCATTTCTTCCAACTCAATCGCGTCGTGGTAAGTTCCTCTGGAGTTTGCGTTTGAATCAGATGGCTCTCTCAATCTGTATTCCACGGTCTCAGTGTTTCTGATAATGTCTAGGATCTGAGAAGAGTTGCTTACACCTGGTAAAGAAACCTCGATAGAATCTTGGTCCTTCTGGATACGCACCTGAGGTTCGGTCAAGTTTTGGTTGGTCAGACGGTTGTCGATGATCAACTTAGCTTTTTCTAACTCTGCAAGTTTTCTACTAGGAGTTAATTCGAAATAACTTTCGATCTCTTTCAGTTTGTCTTGAGCTTCTTTTCTTTCTTTTTCGGAAAGACTAGCGTCACTTTTTTTGCGAGTAAGCTCTTCGATCTCTTTTGTATAAGAATCTTTTAATTTAGAAGTATAGTCGTCGAAATCACCTTTCAGAACGACTCTCATTCCACCTTGTAAGTCCAATCCCAGACGGATCGCCAAAGGTCTTCCACCGAAAATATACTCTTCTACCCAAGTAGGTCTAAGTTTATTCTTAGGTTCTAAGATGAGTTCCTGGTTTTCCTGAGAAAGCTGGTTGATCTTTGCGGAAGTGATAAATCTTCCTTTGACTAGATAATAATCCTGGTCCGGGAAAATATTAGGATCAGGTTCGATCTGCCAATCGCTTTTCGGGTTATAATCGGTTTTCCATCTTTCCGCAAAATTAGAAAGAACTTCTTTGCGGGTTTCTTCAGGTAATTCTTTAAATTCTTTTCTTACTGCGAGTTCCAATTCCCTTTCGGCGAAGTTTGGATAAAGAAGCGTCAATGAAGACGCTACTACCAATATTGGAACAAAAATCCATTGGACAGATTTCAAATTCGGACTCCTAGTCTCTTCTCACTTTATTGATGGTCACAGGGGAACGTCGAGTGACGCGTGCGCCTTTGGCTCTGAATTGATATAAAGCAAAAGCAAGTATGATTGCGATGATGATAATCGCCTTTTTATGTTCAGAGAAAAATCCTGCGATTGCTCCCTGTTCTTTTTGTTCTGCGGCCTTTCTTTTCTCTTCTTCTTTTTTCTTATCGTCTCCGAGTTTTAGGATCTCTCCCAACTTCTCTCTGATAGAAATATCTTCTTTAGGTAAAGAAGAAGCGCTAGCATTATAACCGGGCAGATTTTTAGGGCTTAAATTTGTTTCTTCATTTAACCAGTAAGGCTTTTGGATCTCAGCCGAAACTTCCGGATTAGAAACTTCTTTATTTAGATTTCTCTCAGAGGTTTCATTCGGTCCGTTAGGATCTCCTGAATTTTTTCCTTGAGAGGGATCTTCCGGTGCGATCTCAGGATCTACTTTTTTCTTAGGCTCTGATTCTTTCTGCTCGGTCTCTTTGGACTCGACTACCTTCTTCTTTTTACCCGCGTTCTTCTTTACTTTTTTCTTTCTAGAAGCTTTTGCAAGAGGGGTCTTTTTGGAAGAAGTGGTTGTCTTCTTAGGTTCGGAAACCTTATCCAAAAAATCGATTTCTTCTCCGTCCTGTCCAAATATTGGAAGGGCCAAAGAAATACAAAGAAGGAGGCATAGGATCTTATTCATGAGTCGCACCGATTATACTGATACTATCGGAAAAAGGGAATTAGGCCTCTTTCTCTTTTTCCTTCTTTCTTAAAATCGTGCTGGAATTGAAGGTAACGTTGGTGTCCTTAGCGATTGCCAAAACAACAGATTCGTTATTGTCCTTAAATTCTACCACCTTGCCATGGATCCCGGAAGAAGTGATGACTACGTCGCCTTTTTGTAGGCTCTCGATCATCGTTTTTCTTTTCTTTTCTTCGTTTCTTTGAGGGCGGATCACTATAAAATACAGAATGATAAATAGGATCGGGATGAATAATAGAGTATTAAACCCACCACCTTGTGCCCCAGCCGGATCCGCTTGGGCTAATATTAATAAATTTTGAAAATTGCTAAGCATGATGAAGCCTGTGTTTCCTTTTTTGGTCCTTTTTGAGACCAGTATTTTCCTTTATTATCCCTTGGTAATTAAATTTTGAAAGAAGGCGCCTGTTTTTCCGGAAGCCAACTGTTCTAATGCCGTTTTATATCCATCTAGGATAGAATTAGCTTTACCCAAGGTGAAAAGCCCGGCTCCAGCGTTCAAGGCAACTGCATGGGTGCCCGCGATCTTCTCCCCTGCCAGGATCTTTCTAGCCAAAGACTCGGCTTGGTCCGGCCCGCTGGTAAATACTTCCTCAGGATTCAGATCTTTTAGACCCAGATCTTTAGGATCGAAGTCCTTCCTGGAAATAACTCCGTCTTCTAACAGAGTATAATCCGTTTTTTCGAAAATGGAAAATTCATCCAGTCCGTCTCTAGAATGACATACTAGAGCCCTTCTCAAACCCAAACCTTGCAGAACCCGGATAAAAGTTTCGGTCAATTCAGGCTCGTACACTCCTATGATCTGGTACTGAGGAGAGAATGGATTACTCAAAGGGCCGATCATATTGAATAAGGTCCTGAAACCTAATTCTTTACGGACAGGTCCTGCAAACTTCATGGATGGATGCCACATCGGAGCGAATAAGAATGCAAATCCGTTTTCCACTAAATGGGATTCCACCTCTTCTTGGGTTTTTTCCGTATTATAACCTAGTCTTCCGAGGATATCGCTGGAACCGGTATGAGAAGAAACGGAACGGTTTCCATGTTTTGCAACCTTGATCCCTAAAGAAGAAATTACAATCGCAGAAAGTGTGGAGATATTAACTGTTCCTTTTCCGTCTCCTCCTGTTCCGCAGGTGTCCAGCATATCGAATGGAAAAGCAGTTTTAGGTTTGAGCGCGTTACGGCGAAGTGCTAAACAGAAACCTAATAGTTCGTCTACGGTTTCTCCCTTTGCTCTCATTGCGGTCAAAAAAGAAGAAAGTAGGATCTCTGATACTTCTCCTCTCATTACGGAATTGATCACTATTTCCGCTTCCGAAACTGTAAGATTCTTTTTTTCTAGAACTTTGATGATAGCTTGTCTAATTTCCATTTTTACCGAAGGCCTTCCGTATAGAGCTGTAACGGATCACTTCCCTGTTTGAGATCAAATAACGTATTCCTGAAAGTACAGTGATTAGAGTGGTCAAAAGCATTCCGAAATACGGAACAAATCCACCTAGTCCGAATACCAATTCGTTCCAGCCAGGGGCACCGTTTTCCTGCCAAACCTTAACGAATGCAACTGCGTTTTCGGAAGCTATCCCAAAAACGCTCATTCCTGCAAGTTTACCGCTTTGGTAGACCTCATTGATCAAAATTCTTTTATTCGAAGAAACTAATATAAAGAAGATCAAAATTAGAATAATGGCACCCATCTGAAAGGCGGTCTTTACCTTTCCAAGCATTGTGGTTCGGATAGATTTTCCCAAACGGATCGCAAGATAACGTAAGGTCGTGATCAGCATATCTCTTCCGATGATCAGTATTACCATCCAAAGTTCGATTTGTTCGTGTAAAAATATGAATGTTGTAAAACAGCCCACTACGATGATCTTATCCGCGAGTGGATCTAAAAATTTTCCGAACTCGGTCTCTTGTTTCCATTTTCTGGCCAGATAACCATCAATAAAATCTGTGAGAGATGCCAGAGAAAATAAAACCAAAGCGGCGATATGGTAAGCCTGCTCCTTCTGGTACAGGAACCAGATGAAAAAAGGAAGAGAAGCAACTCTCAGTACGGTAAGAGCGTTGGGTAAGTTAATATTCGGATTCAAGATTCCAACCAAGTTCCCATCATGTCGTATTCGTAAAAAGATTCGATTTTCACTTTTCCGATTGTGCCCGGCTTCAAAGAAGGATCTTCTACATAAACCACTTCGTCTATTTCCGGAGCATCTTGCAAACGTCTGACGATTGCAGTATTACCTTCCAGTCCATCTACGATCGCAGTATAAGTTTTACCTATTCTGGATTCGTGGATCTCTTGTAGGATTTTCAAATGTGTATCTCGGATCAGATTGATCCTTTTCGCCTTCTCTTTGTCGGAAACTGTTTGGGACAAATCTGCACCTTTAGTTCCTTCTTGAGGAGAATAAGAGAATAAATTCAATTTTTCAGGACGAGTCTCTTCTACAAATCGTAGGATCTCATCCACATCTTCCCCTGTTTCTCCGGGAAAACCTAGTATAAAAGAAGTTCTGATCTCAAGATCAGGTCTCATTTCTCTTGCGAGAGAATATAAATCTCTGAATTGGGAATATCCCCCACTTCTATTCATGTTTTTTAATACTCTTTCGGAAACATGTTGGAGAGGAGATTCCAAATAAGGAGCGATCTTAGGAGTCTCGCCCATGAGTCTCAGGATTTTTTCAGTCTTCTTGTCCGGATATAGATATAATAATCTTAATATTTCCAGGTTCTCTATATCAGATACAGTTTTGATCATATCCAGAAGTTTGTCGGAGTCTTTTCCATAATACACTGTATCTTGGGAAACTAAACAGATCTCTTTTGCACCTGCAGCAATTGCCCTTTTCGTATCTCGGACGATCTCTTCCAGAGGAGAATCCACGAATTTTCCGCGAAGAGAAGGAATGATACAGAATGCACAACCTCTATTACAACCGTCCGAAACCTTTACGTATGCATAAGGTTTGGAATAATTCTCTATCTCAGGAGAAAGTTTCATTCTCTCCACGATATCCGAGTTGAATTCGGTTTTTGCAGGAGAAGAAATATCTCTACGGAAAGCTTCCTTGATAATCTTTCCTGCTTGGGAATATTTTCCGGTCCCAAAAACCAGATCCACTTCCGGAATTTCTGCAGAGATATCTTTAGGATATCTTTCTGCAAAACATCCTACAACGACTAGTTTCTGGCCTTCTTGTTTTTTGGCGTGGGCAGCACCAAGTATTGTTTGAATGGTTTCTTCCGTTGCGGAGCGGATAAAAGTACAAGTGTTGATCAGATGGAAATCGGACTCTTCCGGTTTTGTTGCCGGAAGAAAACCTTCTTCCAAAAGGGAGTGGTGCATGCTCATGGAGTCCACGGTATTTTTGGGACATCCGAGAGTGGTGATGTAGAACTTTTTATCCAAACGAAGCCTTACTCGCCCAACTCCTTAATGATAAACTGTGTGCTATCGTAAGGGTTTGGTGTTTTTATATAAACTTTCTTCACTAATTTTCCGGGACGTCCTAAAACCACTTTAGGTTTTCCGTTCTGGATCATCTCCACTGCGGAACCGTCTCCTACTTTGATCTCCAGACGATCTTTCGCTTCTAGAGTTTTATTTTCTCCACCTTGCACAAGACCTCTGAAACCCATTTGGCCATCGATCATGAACTCAGCGTAACTTGGTTTAGAGAAAAATAATGTAACTTGGATCGGAACATCACCTAAAGTTTTGGTGGAATCCTCTCCTTGAGGATTAGACTGTACAGTAGTGCCTTGTTTCTCTTCTTCACTTAAAGAAACTAAAACTTTTGCGGAACTTCCGGTCACACTTTGAGCGGCAATCCTGATACTTCTACGTAAGGAAGAAATTTCAGGGATCGAATAGCTCAGAACTTTTTCCTGACCTTCGGACAATCTGAATTTGTAAACAGTCAATTCAGGATACACATTGAATGCAAGAACTGCGGTATTTGTATCAGATCCTTGTTCTACGGAAGAGATGAAAAGTTTACACTGTTGGTTGGAAGCGCTAAAGCTCACACCTTGGTTCGCAGTTAAGATAAAACTTTCAGGTCTTGTTTCCGGAACGGAACGATTGATAAAATCTATATTTTCCGGGATCTCCAGTCTTCTTCCACTTTCTTCCGCGACATCATCATCAGATGAAGATCCGTCGATAATGGTATAAACTAAAACCGCAGCGATCGCTACTACCAGAACTGAAATAGCAGTGATCAGTTTGTTTTTATCGAAATTTAGATCATAATAAAAATTAGAAGTAGGTTTGGTGAGTTCTTCTAAAGGAGCCTGAGACTCTTCTATCTTTTCACCTCTGTATAAATTGATCAGCATCCCCGTGTCTAACTTTAAGTAACTACCGTAGTTTTTTAAAAATCCTATGGTAAATGTTTCTCCGGGAAACTGAGCATAGTCCTCAGTCTCCAATGCGAGAATGTACTTAACGGAAATATTCGTATCTTTGGATACGTCCTTTACAGTGAGCTTTTTTTCTTCCCTAGCCTCTCTAAGGATTTGCCCTACTCGTTTCTGATTCAATTTCGCTCTCCTTTCCTAGGAAGATTTATTCTTCCGACACCAAGGGGTTATTTACGATTTTAGAATTACCGTCAGGACGGAAATTAAATACTCCATCCTCGATATCCGCATTCGGATCTAATCCGAAAAATTCCACAGTTGTAGTCTTACCTCTTCCGTCACTCGCCACTGCCTTTTTGATAAAGGAAGTTTGTGCGTCTACGTAGAGGGTCATAGTTTCGTAACCGCCGATCTTCTCTCTCTGTTCCAAAGCCAATACGAAATATTGACGATTGTCTTTAGGAGAAACCTGAGGTTGTTCTATGGACTCGAATTTATAATGATACTTTCTGAAAATCCTGGAAAGACCCTCTTCCGTCATTGGGGAAAAAATAGGGCCGGATTTATTAGATTTATTTAATGTAAGATCCTGCTTTCCGGCGGCATTCAATCTTTTGATAAAGATCCAAAGAGTTTTACCGTCGGAAACGATCTCATCACCGGAAGGATCTGAAAATTCATATTTGATCTTTCCACCCTTCTTATAATAGCAGACACCTTTTTTAGTGACCACTTTTTTGTTCGATTCCGTTTGGATTACAAAATCAGCCTTATAAGATTTTAGGTCCGAAAAAGTTTTTCTGACTTTTTTAACCACTTCAGAAGGTGAATTCCAATGGTGTTTTGCGGATGACTGAGCGCCTAGAGAGGAGCTGCCGAATAATACGGTCAGGCTTAAGGCGATAAATATAGAACGATTGCTTAAGGTATCTTTCATTCTCAGGTAATGCAGGGATTTTTTTCCAGGATGGCGAGTATCCGCCCCACTGTCACTTGGTTTCTTTTCCCGGCCTGGAAATTCCTAGACCGGGTCGAATTTTTATGCGGACCTTAAAATTTCCCGTCCCTTAGATCCCAGGATCGGAGAAACGTATCCCCTTTCTTCCATTAATTCCATGATCCTGGCCGCCCTGTTATAGCCGATTTTCAAACGTCTCTGTAAGTAGCTCGCGCTCGCCTTTCTATCCGTTCTTACGATTTCCCAGGCCTTATCAAATAGCTCCTCATCCATTTCTTCTGCAGATTCAGATTCGGTCTCTTCTTCCAAATCGAATTCTACGTAGGTAGGAGCTCCGTATTTTTTGGCCTCTTCCACGATCTTCTCGATCTCTTCTTCAGAGATAAATGGAGCCTGGATCCTTGCCAGGTCCGCAGAAGTAGGAGACTTGTACAACATGTCTCCTTTTCCAAGAAGAGACTCAGCACCATTCATATCCAGAATGATCTTTGAGTCCGTTTTTTGTGCCACATGGAATGCAATCCTTGCAGGACAGTTCGCTTTAATAAGACCGGTGATCACATCAACGGAAGGTCTTTGGGTCGCCATCACCAAGTGGATCCCGACCGCTCTGGACTTCTGGCTGATACGAGTGATCGCATCTTCCAGATCTTTTCCGGAAACCATCATGAGATCGGCAAGCTCGTCGATGAACACCACAAGATAAGGCATTTTATTATAACCTTCTTTGTGATAATGCTCCTCTACCTTCTCATTATAAGAACGGAAATCCCTACATTTCAATTGGGATACAGCCTCATAACGCGCCTCCATCTCCTGGATCACCCAAGAAAGAGACTTGGTTGCCTTACGAGCATCTTTGATCACAGGCATAAGAAGATGAGGAATATCCTCAAACAGAGTGAGTTCCACCATCTTAGGGTCTATCATGATAAAACGAACTTCTTCCGGAGAAAGATTCAGGACGAGAGAAGCGATCATCGCATTTAAACAAACCGATTTACCGGAACCTGTAGTTCCCGCCACAAGCAAGTGAGGAAGTTTATTTAGATCGATGGAAACAAGCTTACCTGAGATATCCTTACCGATCACTATATTCAGATCTTTTTTAGGTTTAGGAGCTAAAGAAGAACGTAATATATCTCCGAGGAAAACATCTTCTCTATGTTTGTTAGGAACCTCGATACCGATCGTGGATTTACCCGGGATAGGAGCAACAATACGGATATTTTTAACTGCAAGATACATTCTAAGCTCGTCAGTCAAAGAAGTGATCCTTCCTAATTTTACGCCAGGAGGAGGAGTGAGTTCGTAACGAGTGATAATAGGGCCTCGTTCCCAACCTACTACCTTAGCTTCGTAACCATACACTTTCAGTGCGTTCTCGATCTCGAAAGCTACCTTTTCGGATTCAACTTTGAAAAGTGCATCCTGGACTTTTGTAGGATTACTCTTCAAACGATTCAGAGGAATATGATACACGGAACGTTTAGAACGGAATACCGGCACCATAGAAACTGGAGTAAATGGAAGTTCAGATTGTTTCGGTTTCTCTTGTTTCTTCTCAGGAGCAGCTGTAGGAGTTCCTACAGGAGGAGAAAGTAAAGTGTTAGGAATAACGATCGGCTCCGCCTCTACTACTACCGTTGGCTCCTCAGATTCTTCTATTTCTTCCTCGTATTCTTCTTCCGAGTTTTCTAATTCGTCTAAAGAATCTTCCTCTTCGGTCCATTCTTCGAATTCTTCGCCTTCTTCTTGGAGTTCTTCCTCTTCAGCCGAGACTTCTTCTATAATTTCTTTATTAGAAACAAATGGTCGGATTTCTTCTTCAAACTCTTCCGTTTCAGGAACCGCATGCAAAACTTCTTCTTCGACAAAAGAAGTAAGTGTAGAAGTTTCACTTCTCAAATCCAAGATCTCCCAGGCCTTTTTAGAAGAAGCAGCCGGAACTTCTTCTTTTCTTTCGGGAACTCCGTAAACTTTCTCCACAAGACGAGAAGAAGCGGTTTGGAATTGGAAAATTTTTCTATCGTCTTCAAAAAAACCTTGGAGAAGACCCGAATTTTTATACTGCACGTTAGATTCTCTTAAGTCTGGGGACTTAGAGTTTCCCTTTGCTTTTTGGATATAAGATTCTAAATTTGTAGGAGTTTTCGCAGGGTTTTGTTTCTCCGAAGAAGGTCCCGAAACTTCTCTGCGAAACCAAGGAGGTACATTCTCTTCCGAAACTTCAGTGTTTGTTTCTTTCCAAGAAGGAATTGAATTCATCATACCGGAAAGACCCTTGGACCAATCAGTAGATTTGGTTTTGCCAAATGCGGGTTCGTAATTTGGGATCTCATCTTCTTTTTTGGTTCTTCCACTCATATAACCGGAAAGCCATTGCTCCTTCCAGTCCCCGCCGCTTTGTGCAAGAAGCCTTCCTAAAAAATGGACCGGAGATTCGTTCAAATAAACAAGTATGCCGTAAAAATAGACCACGAAATGGATGAGAAGTCTTCCTGTAGAACCTAGAAGATATTCCAAGGCCACAGCTAATGCTTGGCCAAGAACTCCACCGTTAGATGCAAATGGAACTGTAGAAACATTTCCGAAAACATTCAAACTCACAGCGACTGCGAGTAAGAATAATGGAATGGTAAGAAGTTTGTTCGTAACATCCTGAGCGGGTTTCGCAAGAAGGATCCCACCAGTTAAGATAAGCATGATCCCAGGAACAAAAGAAGCATTCCCGAATAAGTATAAAAATCCCCAGGAAAGATAATGGCCGAGCCTACCAAAAAGGTTAGCTTCCACTCCATTTTCGGCGATGGTAAAAGAACCCAGAGAAAGGGTCAGAAAAATCCCGGTGAAAAGTAGAAGATACGGCAATGCCGCCCGTCCCTTTTCCCAAATCGCTATATTTTGTCCGATAATTTGGTCCCTTCTATCCATACTCCCTAAGGATCGGCAGAAATCCGGAATCCGAAAAGAGACTTAATTCCGAGAAAAGAGACGCAGATTAGAAAAAAGGTTCAGAACCCTGTACTTCCGAAACCGCCCGCTCCTCTTTCCGATTCAGGAAGTTCGTTCACCAACTCCCAATCAGTATGCCAGGTACGACGGATCAATAATTGAGCAATTCTAGTTTTGTCTTCGAGAAGATAAGGTTCTTTTCCCAGATTCAGCAGAGGCACCATTAATTCTCCTCTATAATCTGAGTCGATTGTGCCTGGAGTATTCGGAATTAAGATCTTAAACTTTGTAGAAAATCCGGAGCGGGGTCTGATCTCAAAATGAAATCCTTCCGGGATCGCAAAAGAAAGTCCTGTAGGAACTAAAACTACTTCCCCGACAGGTAATGTAAGAGTGGAATCCAAACAGGCAGCAATATCATAACCGGCGGAACCTGAAGTTTTGATCTCCGGGAGTAATGCTTTCTCTTTTAACTTTTTAACCGGGATTTTCATATTAGTACGAATAGGATCCGAAAATGGATTTTATTTTTTGTTCTTCTTTCGCTTTTAATTTTGCCAAAACGGAAAGATGTAACTCCGGAAGTGCGAATATTTTTCGAACGGTTTGATTAATCTCTTCTTCAGTTACTGAATGGATCTCTTTGATCCTATTTTCTAAAGAATTGTATTTTCCATAATAAAGCTCTTGGAAAGCGATATTATTCATTCTACTTTCAGTATGCTCGTAACCTATGGAAAGACTTCCCTCGTGGTTGGTCTTGGCATCTTTCAATTCTTGGGAAGTAACTCCCTTATCTACAAAAAGTTTAACTTCTTCTAAGATTAATTCCAGACTTTCTGCAAATCTTTCTTTGGAAGTGGAACATACGATCGAATTGATCCCAACATCACGATAAGAAGAAGGATAACTTGTGATATGATAACAAAGTCCTTTTTCTTCTCTGACTTTTTGGAATAAACGAGAAGACATCCCCCCACCTAAAACATGTGTGAGAAGAGAAAGTCTAGTTGCATCGTGAAAATTACGAGGAAAACCTTCTCCGCCTAAAATGAAATAGGCTTGCTCGGTTTCCTTATTCCCTTTGCGGAAATATCCGAATTCTTTTTTAGGAGTTTCGAATGTTCCTTCTTTTCCTTTTTTAACTGACTGGGAGAAATATTTGGAAATCAGATCGAATACAAATTCCGGCTCATAATTTCCGGAAAGAGAAAGTATCATATTCTCCGGATGATAATAGGTTTCGTAAAAGTTTCTAAGACTTGTAGGAGTAACTCCTCTGATCGAGGCTTCAGTCCCTATAATATCTCTTCCTAAAGAATTTTCTCTGAATAAATTATTATAATAAAAATCGTGGATTGCGTCTTCCGGAGAATCTTCGTAACCTTTCATTTCTTCCAAGACAACTTCCGCTTCTGTACGGATATCTTGGTCTCTAAACAAAGGTTGGAACATCATCTCTGAAAGTAATTCCAATCCGAGTTCCAGATCTCTGGAAGCTAAGGTTGCATGAAAGTAAGTGTATTCTCTGGAAGTGGCCGCGTTAGAGTAAGCTCCTACTCTTTCCCAATCTTCCGCTTGTTGTTTTGCAGTTCGCTTTTCAGTGTCTTTGAAAAGCATATGTTCTAGGAAATGACAGTAACCAGCGTTTTCCAAAGTCTCGGACCTGGATCCCACTTTTACATACACTCCCATAGACACGCTTACTGAATAGGGAGCTCTTTGGAACAAGACTACAAGCCCGTTCCCTAATGTTATTTTATGATTTTTTTCTTCCAGAAAAACCAATGTACTACCCGGCGAAAAAGTTTCGCCGGTCTTATTTGTTTTTAAACTTCGAGAGCGTCTCTTCTGGAAAGATCGATCTTACCTGTTTTATCCACGTTCAATACGCGGACACGGATGATCTCACCTTCTTTCACTACGTCTTTCACTGAATTCACACGTTTGGAATCCAATTTGGAAATATGGCAAAGTCCTTCTTTACCTGGTAGGATCTCCACAAAGGCACCGAAATCGGTAATACGTTTCACTTTACCTTCGTAAATTTTTCCTACTTCGACTTCCGCGAAGAAACCTTCTACCATGCCTGCAGCTTTTTCTGCCTGCTCTTGGTTGGCTCCAGCGATAGTCACTTTTCCATCGTCGTCTATATTGATATCCGCACCGGATGCTTCGATGATCCCGCGGATATTTTTACCACCTGGACCGATGAGTTCCCCGATACGATCTTTAGGTATATATTTAACGATAATTTTTGGAGCTGTGCGAGAAACCGAATCCGCAGCTTTGGAGATGGATTTTTCCATTACATCCAAAATATGGAAACGAGCTTTTTCTGCCTGAGCAAAGACCGCTTCTAGAACGTTAAACGCAACACCGGTTACTTTTAAGTCCATTTGGAATGCGGTGATCCCTTTTCTGGTTCCTGCGATTTTACAATCCATATCACCGAAATGATCTTCTAATCCTGCGATATCGGATAATACTGCAAATCTTCCACTCTCATCGGAGAATAATCCCATTGCAATTCCGGAAACTGCGGACTTGATCGGAACACCCGCTGCCATTAGAGCCAATGATCCGGAACATACGGAAGCCATGGAAGAAGATCCATTGGATTCTAAAATTTCGGACACAACTCTGATTACATAAGGGAAATCATCCGGCTTAGGAAGAACCAATTTAAGAGCTCTTTCTGCCAAGTTTCCGTGACCGATCTCTCTACGACCTGGTCCGGAAGATCTTCTTACTTCTCCTACTGAGAATGCAGGGAAGTTATAATGAAGCATGAAGTTCTTTTCTTTCTGGCCTTCCAATGTTTCATAACGTTGGTTGTCAGATGCAGTTCCGAGAGTTACTGTTCCCAAAGACTGGGTTTGGCCTCTTGTAAATACTGCAGAACCGTGAACTCCAGGAAGAGGGCTCATCTCTACGCTGATATTTCGGATCTCGTCCAACTTTCTTCCGTCGAAACGAACTCCTTCTTTTAATACCTGCTCCCTTACGATCTCATACTCGAGTTCATGTAAGAAGTTTTTGATGTCCTTGATCTTTTCGGACTCAGTTACGGTTTCTTTGAAGTGTTCTACAACTTCTTTGTTTGCATTAGAAATTTCTTTATTACGAGAAGCTTTATCTGCAGTTTTGTTTGCAGCAGAAACCTTATCGAATGCGTATTTACGAACTTCGCCTAAAAGAGTTTCATCTTTTACTCTGAGTTTGACTTCTTTTTTAACTACAGCGAGTTCTTTCGCCCAGGATTCTTGAAGTTCTACAAATTTAGCGATATGTTGGTGGGCAAATTTTAACGCTTCCAACATTTCAGAGTTGGATAATTCTTTTGCCTCTCCCTCTATCATTACGATATGGGTTTTAGTTCCTGCAACTACCAGATCCAGATCGGAATTCAGGATCTCTTTGTTACTAGGATTGATTACGAGTTCTCCGTTAATTCTTCCTACTCTTGCTCCAGCGATTGGACCATTAAAAGGAATATTAGAGATCGTTAATGCAGCAGAAGCAGCATTAAGCGCGTGACCAGCTGTAGAAATTTCGTTATCCGCAGAAAGAACAGTTACCTGCAATTGAACTTCGCAGAAATATCCTTCAGGGAAAAGAGGACGGATCGGTCTATCGATGATCCTTGAATTTAAAACCTCATGCTCATAAGGTTTTGCTTCTCTTTTGAAATATCCACCTGGGAATCTACCTACTGAATAAACTTTTTCAGAATATTCGCAAGTAAGTGGGAAGAAGTCTTGGCCTTCTTTAGGTTCGTCTGCGGCACAAACAGTTGCTAATAAAACTAGATTTCCGGTTTTATATACTACGGACCCGTGGGCTTGCTTCGCCCAATCTCCCGTTTCGAGAGTGATTGAATCACGGCCAAATTGGCCATTAATAGATTTAGCCATGAGAGAACTCCTTACTTGCGGAGTCCGAGAGCTTCGATTAGTTTTTTATAACGTTCTAGATCAGTACGTTTTAGGTATTCTTGTAATCTTTTACGCTTGCTAATAAGTTTAAGAAGACCGGTTTTAGAATGAAAATCTTTCTTATGAGTTTTAAAATGCTCGTTAAGATCTTTGATTTGAGCGTCTAGAAGAGCGATTTGGACTTCTGTTGAACCAGTGTCCCCTTGCCCTTTTGCAAATGTGGAAATAATTTGCTTCTTTTGTTCCGTAGTTACCATAGTTTGATTGTACCTGTTGCCAATTTTCGGGGGCCTAGCCCCCTGTCCAAGCTAAATTTTAGAAAAGACCTTCAAATATTTATAAGAAAGGCTGCCAGGAAGTCCCTCCCTTCTGCAATATGCCAAAATCTCTCCTTCCGGAGAGGTAAGTAGGAATTCCTGAGCCGGGATCCAGTCCAGTTTGATCTTTTTCCCGTGAAAAACGTCTTTTACCTCGGTACTTGGGATCTCAACAGAAGGAATATCCAGAATTTCTTCCGGAGGATGGATGATTGCTTTTCCAAGCAATAATGCCTCATAGGTATCGGCTTGCTCCAGCTTGAGTTTGCCCACCTTAGTCCTATTCAAAGACTTAAGGCACATCGGGATACCTGCTTCTTCCGCTATATCCATGACAAGCTTACGAATATAAGTTCCGCCAGAAACCCTAGTCTTCAATTTGAAACCTTCCGGGCAGAAGTCTCCGGCCGAAAATTCGAATATTTTAATCTTACGAATGCTTGGTGGAACAGAGATCCCTTCTCTGAATAATTTGGCTCTTCTCTGCCCCTGCACCTTGAGTGCGGAAACTTCCGGCGCAACCTGTTCTTCCCAACTGGAAACCTTGGAAAGAATTTCTTCCAATTTGGGCATGGATTCTTGGTACCATTTTTGGATCTTAGAAGTTTCCCAATCTTCTACCACTAAACCTTCTCTGTCTCCAGAGTCAGTGGAGAAGCCGAACTGTACGTCAGCCTCGTATTCTTTGTCTTTTCCTAAAAATACTTGGGAGAAACTTGTAGAAGTGCCTACAGGCAATACCATCAAACCGGAGGCAGCCTTGTCCAAGGTACCTGTATGACCTACTTTTTTGAGTCCGAGAGTCTTTTTGGCTTTTAAAACCAGATCGGAGGAAGTCATTCCAATCGGTTTATCCAAGAGTAGAAATCCGAATTCAGTCCGGATTTGTTGGTTTTCTCGTAAGTCGGAGGGATTCATCTAAACCTTGGATATATTCTTCGTCCCAAACAAAACTCATTCTAGGTGTGATCCTAAGATTGAGTTTTGTGGAAAGAGTCGCGGCAAATTTACCCGAGGCGCTATTTAATCCAGCGAGTAATTTTTCCTTTTTTTTGTCCGTTACGATAGCCGTTACGTACACCTTTAGATTTTTGGAATCGTCCGAGAGTTCCGATCTGTGAACGGAAACCATATGAACCCGAGGGTCCTTGACTTTTCCGGCCAGGATCATCATGGCAACGGTCCGAACCGTCTCCGCTTCGATTTTCCTTTTACGGATCGGATTCACTCTAACACTACTCCAGTTTCCGTTTTACTACTGTGACGGTATAGGCTTCGATTGTGTCGCCTGCTTTGAAGTCGTTATAGTTTTCTAACTGGATACCGCATTCGAAATTGTTCACCACTTCGTTGACTTCGTCTTTGAATCTTCGAAGAGATTTGAGTTTTCCGTCGAATACTTGGACCCCATCGCTGATCACACGGATACCGGAAGCTTTTGTGATCTTTCCGGAAGTAACCATACAACCTGCGATATTTCCGATCTTGGAAACTTTGAAAACTTCTCTGATCTCTGCAGTTCCGATAACTTCTTCGATCCTTTCCGGTTCGAGGAGTCCTTCCATCGCCATCTTGATCTCGTCCACAACCTGATAAATGATGTTGTAGTATTTGATCTGAACGCCTTCTTTCTCGGCGAGTGCGATGGTCTTAGGATTCGCACGAACATGGAAACCGATCACGATCGCGTTAGAAGCGGATGCAAGCATCACGTCCATATCTACGATAGCTCCCGCTCCGGACTGAATCACGTTCAGTTTTACGTCCGAAGTGGAAAGTTTTTCCAGGGCTTCCTTGATCGCTTCCGCAGAACCGCGAACGTCTGCTTTGATAATTACTTTCAGTTCTTTTAATGCACCCTGTTTGATGAACTCGTTCATGTTTTCCAGAGTGACTTTGGAACCTGCAGCTCCCGCGTTTCCAATTCTTTCGAATTCGATACGGTGTTGAGAGATGTTTCTTGCTTCCTTCTCATCTTCTACAGAGTCGAAAGGCGCTCCTGCATCAGGAACTCCATCAAGTCCGGTTACCTGAACAGGGAAAGCAGGTCCTGCTTCCTTGATCAAATGACCGTAATCATCATACATCGCACGAACTCTACCGGAGAATACTCCAGCTACGAACGGATCTCCAACTCTTAGGGTTCCGTTTTGGATAAGAACTGTCGCAACTGCTCCGCGGCCCGGATCCAGTTTCGCCTCGACGATTGTACCTTTTGCTCTACGTTTAGGGTTCGCTTTCAGATCCAGAACTTCCGCTTGTAGAAGTACGGATTCTAAAAGTTTATCGATCCCGATATTTTCTTTCGCAGAGATCTTACAATACATCGTGTCCCCGCCCCATTCTTCCGATTGGAGTCCATGGTTAGCGAGTTCTTGCATGATCTTATCAGGATTTGCAGCAGGTAGATCCACTTTGTTGATTGCAACTATGATAGGAACTTTTGCGTCTTTCGCGTGAGACAATGCTTCTAAAGTTTGAGGCATTACTCCATCGTCAGCGGCAACCACTAAGATCACGATATCAGTAACCTTAGCTCCCCTTGCTCTCATAGAGGTAAACGCTTCGTGACCAGGAGTATCCAAGAAGGTGATTTCCCCTCTATTTGTTTTTACCTGGTAAGCACCGATATGTTGTGTAATTCCACCGGATTCGGTATCGATGACGGAAGACTTACGGATAGTATCCAATAATCTTGTCTTACCATGGTCAACGTGACCCATGATGGTAACGACAGGAGGTCTATGGATATAATCTTCTGGACTGTCTTTTTCTTCGTCGATTAGAGTTTCTTCATATAGAGAAACTACTTTTACCTTACAACCGTATTCATCAGCGAGAATGGATGCTGTTTCTGCATCGATGATATTATTGATGGTCACCATCATTCCCATTTTCATGAGTTTTCCGATGACATCTCCCGGCTTAAGATTCATTTTCTTAGCCAGTTCTCCTACTTGGACATTCTCCAAAAGAGTGATCTCTTTCGGTACGGAAACTCCAGTAGGCCCGCTTACTTTCTGTTTTTTATAATTCTGTCTGAAGAATCTAGAGTTTTCAGAACCTTCCTGACCTTCCGGTCTTCCGCCTCTATCTTTATCATTACGTTTTTTGCCGGAAGGTACTCCCCTTCCGCCTTCTACAGGTCCTAAACCTGGAGGTGGAGTTCCTGCTCCAGGGCCGCCTCTAAATCCGCCACCCTGACCGCCTGGGCCTCCTCGGAAACCACCGCCTTGGCCGCCACCTGGACCACCACGGAATCCGCCGCCCTGTCCACCTTGGCCTCCACGATATCCGCCGCCGCCTTGACCACCCTGGCCTCCACGATAACCGCCACCGCCTTGACCACCCTGGCCTCCGCGATATCCGCCGCCACCTTGACCGCCTTGGTAACCACCGCCCTGACCACCTTGGCCTCCGCGATATCCACCGCCGCCGCCTTCACGGTTTTGGTATCCGCCGCCTTGACCACCTTGGCCTCCGCGATATCCACCACCACCGCCTTCACGGTTTTGGTATCCGCCGCCTTGACCACCCTGGCCTCCTTGGTAACCACCACCTTCGCGATTTTGGTAATCTTGGTTTCCGTCAGAACGATTGCCTCGGTAATTTCCGCCGCCCTCACGATTTTGGTTCGGGAACGTCGGTCTCTGATTTGGACGAGATACTATAATATTATTGTCTTCTCTCTGGAATGGAGGTCTACCTTCTCCCAAAATATGTTCCGGAGGAGCAGATCTTGGAACCGGAGGCTCTTGGCGAGTGCTTGGTTCCGGAAAGAGAGGTTCTTTTTTAGGAGGAGTAGAACTTTTAGGAGTGCTTGGTGAGGAGGAAGCTGCAGCAGCCGGTTTACTTGGAGCTGGATCTGCGGGGGCTTCTTTCTTTGCAGAAGTAGAAGGCGTTTTTTCGTCCGGCTTCTTTTTGATAACCAGCTTCTTCTTCTTACTTGCGTCAGCAGAAGCAGAGCCCTGGAGCTTTTCCTTGATTGATTTATTCTTTTCTTCCATATAATGTCCTGGTCAAGTACGCGATGTACTGAAAACGGGTCCCTAAGCCCAAACCCTCAAAATTGAGAGATTAGCTCTCCTCCACCCACTCTACTGATTCCGCCAATATTCTAAGAATTTGTGCAGCAGTAGTCTGTCCTATGCCTGGGAGTTTTGCCAAGTCATCCTGGCTGATCTCGATCAACGTCTCGACGTTATTGATCCCTGCGCTCCTTAATAGGCCAATCAAGCGGGTAGAAAGTCCAGGTAAATCTTCTAGAGCAGTTGCTCCATCGTCTTCCTCTTCCTCGGTAGGAGCTGGAGGACTGAATAATTTATCCAATCTCTCTCTCGCTTCTGGAGAAGAAAACTCTTCGTTATACTGGGCTATTGTTTTGATATCGATCCTAAATCCGGTTAACTGTGAAGCCAGCTTTACATTGGAACCGTTAATCCCGATTGCAAGAGATAATTGTTCTTCAGGAACGATTACCATTGCTTCTCTACCCACGGAATCTGCCTTTACATCGTAAGGTTTTGCCGGAGAGATCGCGTTTGCGATAAACTCTGTCGGGTCCGAAGAGTATTGAACGATATCTATTCTTTCGTTTCCTAATTCCCTAACGATGGACTGGATACGAACCCCTTTCATACCAACGCAGGCTCCCACAGGATCAATATCTCCTCTGGTAGCATAAACTACTACTTTGGTACGAATGGAAGGTTGACGAGCCACGTTTACGATCTCTACGAGTCCGTCGTAGATCTCCGGGATTTCCATTTCGAAAAGTTTACGAACAAAGTCCGCAGAAGCTCTGGAAAGAGTGATCACAGGGATCGGTTCTCTTGGACGAAGTTCAACTTTTTGTATGATTGCTTTTAGACGATCCCCGCTATGATATTTTTCTCCGGGGTTTTGCTCACGCTTAGGCATAACTCCCTCGACCTTACCAAGATCGATGGACATCGCGTCTTTTTTCCAACGTTGGAAATATCCGTGAGTTAGTTCGCCTTCTTTTGCTTTGTATTCCTGATACAGAAGTTCTTTTTCCATATCTCTCAAACGTTGGAATACCATTTGTTTTGCTTGAGATGAAATGATCCTGGAAAGCTCCATCGGCTTTTCTCTAAAGTCCAGGACTTCTCCCTCTGTTGCGTTAGGATAAACAGCCTTAGCATCTTCTAAGGAAATTTCCAAACCGTTTGCAGGAGAAGAATCCACAACTTTGCGGGACACTATTATAACTACATTTTCTCCGTCTCCGGAGGAAGCAAATTCTACCTTGATCGGACTTTCCTCTTCTTCAAGAGTTTCGATGCCCGACTTCTTTTTGTACGCGGTAATCAAAGAATCACGAATGACTCCCATCACGGCTTCCCTGTCTAAGGATTTGTCGGCACAAAATTGCTGGATCGCTTCCAACAGATTGACTTCGACTTCTTTCTTCTTAACTGCCATAATCAAATACTTACGTACAAATTTCCTTTCAGTATATCCTTCAATTCCAGAATGACTTCCTTTTTTTTAAAACCCTTTGTCTTCCTCTTGGAAAACGGTTCTAAAAAGATCCTGTCTTCTTTCCTATCCAGAATCTTAAAGATTCCTTCTTTATCGCCCGACCCTTCTAACTTGTAGACGAGTCGGACCGGTATTCCACGGAATCTATCCAGATCCTCGGGAATCACCAGTTTTCTTTCCGCACCAGCGGAAGAAACCTTAAGAGTATAGTTCAGATCTGGTGAGATCTGCTCCAACTCTTCATTCAGTTTTCTGGAAACTTGCTCACATTCCAGAAGGCTGACGGAACCGTACGGGTGTTCGAGGTGATCCAACTCTACCTCGATCAGCGTATGGTTTGGCCTTTGGCTAACCATGAGTGCATACAGCTTGACGGGAGTGAGAAGGATTCGATCTAAGATCGTTTCGATAACTTCTTTACTGACTGTCAATGCCGGCCTTACAGAGAGTCTCTGAACCGCTTCGTTTTGCCTCAAAAAAGAGGAAAAAACAACCTACAAAAAAGGATTATCTCCGAATTTTTTAGGTTTTTCCCATACATTCAATGGGTGGTTCCCGATATTCATTCAAAATATTTTTGGCTAACCCTAGTGTAAAGTAAAAAATACGCCTAGTTCCGAGCCATCCTATCGATACGAACGAAATTGCTTGTTTTCATATACTAAAAAGAAGGATGGTAACGAAATGTCCCGGGCAAACCAAAAATAGGCTCGGGTTTTTATTAGAACCATGCAAAATTCTTTTACTTCCAAAATTTGGACCTCATCTGTCCGCAAATACCTTCCATTTTTTCTATCTTCTATCTTAGTGATAGGAGCTTGTTCCAAATTCCGAGTGGATGATTATAATCCTTACCTATACGGAAGAGTTAAATTAGGAAAAGATTTAAAAGAATTACAGGTGAGCATAGTCAATCGGGTTCCGACAAATGTTCCGAACCAAGTTGCAGTCGCTTCCGGAGTGATTTACGTTCCGGATTTCGAACAATCCCTGATCAAAGCATTCAACTCTGACGGAGATCTGAAGTTTGTGATCGGAAACTCCAAAGAAAAACAGGACAAAATCAAAACTTATAATATCAAATTAGGAAGAATCGGATTGGTTACCGTTTCCGACGGAGATGATATCTATGTTCAGTCCAGAATTTCGAGAGAAGATGCAAAGTCGGACAAAGTAGCTGAAAATATTTATACAAAAAAATCCGGAGAGTTCCGTACGGAAGCGGAAGAAGCAGTTCCTTCCGTGATCTTAAAAATAAATGATTCCGGAAAACTTTCCCAAACAATCTACGCAGATGGTATAGGCGGTTCCATTCCATTCGGTTATGTGGAAAGAATGGAAGCAGGGAACAACGATCTATTATTCGTTTTCCATAGACAAAATGGAGTGATGAGACTTAGCATTTTTGATGAGTCCGGAAAATTAAAACAAAAGGTAGAAGGTTCCGATTTTAAAGATTCTTTGAACCAGGGAGAAGCTTATACTTGGTATGTTGATTCTTTTATCTCACATCCGGACGGAGAATATGTACTCGGCTCATTTAGTTTTTACGAAACTAAATCCGGAAGATTCAAGAACAGAAAGATCATAAAATATGAACTCAAAGATAAAAGGATCACTCCGATCAAAGAGATCCAAGATCCTTCCGAAACATTATATTGGGTCCTAAACAATGATAACTTCTTCA
This sequence comes from Leptospira selangorensis, assembly GCF_004769405.1. NCBI lineage: Bacteria > Pseudomonadati > Spirochaetota > Leptospiria > Leptospirales > Leptospiraceae > Leptospira > Leptospira selangorensis. The sequence continues at coordinate 241,783 of NZ_RQES01000018.1, read as the reverse complement.
TCTGGGAAACAGAAGTAGAAGAAGGAAATTCAATCAGACTACAGGTCCACGATGAAGACGGAAACCATGTAAATAATATCCGTCTCAACTACCCTCCTCCTCGCGGACTTTGGAGAGAAACTTGGATGGATACAAACGATGAGATCTATTCCATGAAGATCAGATCCGGTTATTTAGAGATCCATAAATGGAAATAAAATGAGCCGATCTACTCATTTCCAGGTTTTATTCAGCGAAGAAGAAGCAAAACTCCTAGACGAACAAACCATCCGAGACAGAAAAATTTCGGGGACCTTGCTCATGGGATTTGCGGCACTTTCCATTTTTAAAACCTGGGAAGATATTTTTAGATCCGCAAGAAAGATCATTATACTCTGCGGTTCCGGAAATAACGGAGGAGATGGATACGCCTTAGCCCAATTTTTAAGGGCAGAAGGTGCACTTGTGGAGATCTATTCCAAAGAAGGGAATTTCTCAGAAGAAACGAAATATTATAAAAATCTAACGGAAGGGTTAAAGATCCCAAATTTTCCTTTGGAAAAATTTAAAAACGATTCCGTAAACCCAGGAGAAGTGTTAGTAGATTCTCTTTTAGGAACAGGATTCAAAGGTCCATTATCTGGAGAAATTTCTAAAATAATTACGGAAATCCATTCCGCCAAAGAAAGACTGAAAAATTCTTTGTTGGTATTAAGTATCGATTCTGTTTCCGGTTATACTCCCGATGAAAAGATCCGATTTGCTGCAGATATTCTAGCCGAAATAGGATCTCCTAAGATCAAAAATGTATTCTATCCTTTGTCCAAGGACAGAAAATCATTTCATCCGATCGGATTTGTCCGACAAGAATCCAAAACTTCCAAATATCTTTTTCCCAGAGCAAACAAGGAAGAGTTAGTCTCCAAACTTTCGAGAGCGAAAGATTCCCATAAATATAAAAACGGATCGGCAGTATTTGTTGGCGGCTCGGAAGGAATGTCAGGCGCAATTTTATCTTCTGCACTTGCATTCCAGGAACTAGGAGGAGGAATTTCCCAAATACTCACTCCTTCCGCGAATACTCTCATAAAAGTTCTAAAAAAAGATCCTTCCTTTATGGTTTCCGGATTAGAAACTTCTAAAAAATCTTCCGATTATCCATTTTTGAAAAAGGCAAGTGTGGCATGTGTTGGACCAGGACTTGCTGCTTCCGATCTTCCTCACTTTTCATTTTCCAAAGAAACAACTCTGATTTTTGATGCCGGTGCTTTGAAATATTTGGATGAAAAACATCTTGGCCCTCGCACAATACTCACTCCTCATTTGGGAGAATGGTCTTCCATCATAGGTAAAAAATACGAAAGCCAATATTCCGCATTAGAAGATGCAAAAATTTGGGCAAAAGAAAAGGGAACTTATTTACTCTTAAAAGGACCCGTTTCCATTCTATTCACACCTGAAGGGAATTCGTATTTTTGGGAATTCCAGGAACCTAAACTTGCAGTTATGGGAACAGGCGACCTACTTGTAGGAATTCTAACATTCTTCTTATCCAGAGGAGAAGATATAATAGAATCGGTCAGGCTTTCCCAAAGTCTTCTTCTTTACTGTGCTGAATTATGTAAAGGTTATCCTACAGCAGGTAGGATAAGAAAGAAGATCCGGACGCTGATCGATTAGGAACGCGAAGTCCAGAGGGATTGCGGGTAATCCTACTATTAGTAATATATATCAATCGCCCAAAGATGAGCATATAGCTTGACTGGCCGAAAATTTTAATCACAGACTATTCATAATAATCGAAGAAGGAGATTATCTATGAATTTTTTTAAAGCAGAAACGAGTTGGTCGAATGCGGAATTTATCATATTTAAACTCTGTGTTGCATCCGTTTATGTGTTAATCGGTGCCTACTTCAGCGATTTTTTCCTACAATATCGCTTTCTAATTCTAATCGTTTTTGCAATTACAACGATCTGGACCGTCTATCTGTGGTTACGTAAAATGAAATGGGTTTGATAGGCATTCTTTCGACTTAGCTTGGAAAAAATATTTTATCAATTTCCTAATTTAATTCGCAGGAGTAAGTTGCACCATCATCAGATGTAAAATCACATATCGTTACACTTGCGGGAGAATAAATAGACAATGAATAGATACCTGGCGAATTATTCGTAGGCAAACAAGTTGAATTTACTTCCAAGCGAAAATATTGAATATCCGAATTACTAACTTGGGAAATTTGAAATTTTGAAGAAGTTTCTCCCGGATTTACGTTTCCGGACTCTAATACTTTAAACATGTTGGATCCTGGACATACGTCCATTTGCCACAAAGTATAATTCTGAACAACAGAAGAGCTGTTTCGAAATTGAACCTGAGCCGGTTTTCTTATGATCGTACTATAAAAAGCTTCCAATGAATTCGTTTCTGAATTACGATTTTCATTTTCAAATTCGCAATGAGTAAATACCGCGAAAAATAGAAGAACAATAACAAATTTCTTTTTCATTTCAATTCCTTATAGTGAGCAAATACCGAACAAAAAGCAAGCGGTAACGAGATCCACTGTATCGATCATTACATTCTTAGTTATAGTAGTTCCGGCGGCATCCATTACAGTCACAGGAAAACCATATTGTCCAAGTACGTTATTGGTTGCAGGGCCGCTAAGTAAGCCGCTCGAAGTCATAACTGCTCCAGGCGGAGCTCCAGAGCCTTTCGTCCAAGTGTATGGAGCAAATCCACCAGTTGCCTGGAATTGCACGGAGTAGGAAGCTCCCCATCCGAATTTGCAATTAGGCATACAATTGAAGAAGTCCGGTAAAGGTTTTGCATTATTGGCATACACGCTATATTTCAAGTCCAGGGAAATAGGGAGCCCATCCAAATCTACTCCAGTAATCGTAATATTCTTGTTTGCTCCAGTCAACCATTCAGGTTGTGGAGGTATCGTAATTGTATCTCTAAACTGATTTTTCTGAGAAATCTGCAGAGAATTTGGATCAATATTTCCAAGGCTACCCCCAACATTCAAAGAGGTAATATCAACCGACTTATTTAAAGTAACAGAGATTCCAGTATTAGTTGCGATTACGCTTCCATTAGCAGGTGTAAGAGAACTAATTCCTGCTGGCAGACAAGTACTCGCTCCGGTAGCAAATGCTCCAGCTGAATCCAACATAGCCGAAGATTGAGCCGCACCAGTAGTATTACATGTTGAATAAGCGCAATCATAGGAAGTGACTACTCCCGTTGAGACAATTGTCGTTCGACCGCATTTTCCAGTTCCATTCTGTGGCACCCAAACATTTCCAATCTCTACAGCGTCCGGATTGTAATCCAATCTCCTACAATATCCTATTGAATAATTGACAGGGCAACTTGTACATCCGTTGGTCAAAGCAAGATACAATTGCGCGGCATCGAAACAAATTTGCGGACGATCTTCTTCTGGAATAGGCCAACAAAGGACTAAGACCAATTGAATTATTTCCATAGTGTTCGGTTTAGAACCGCATCTATACGCACCGAAGATACCGATTGTTAAAAATAAAACGACGTTTAAGGTTATGATTATCTTTTTCATTGATGATTTTTGGTTCTGCATTTCAATTTTTATTTAGAAAATCTATTACTTCTGGAAGGGATAGAAGATCGGTCGAGAGCGACAAGCTTCCGTCGAAAATTCTGCCGACAACTGAATTATAAAGAGTTTCCGAAATTTCAGGCGATTGCCATCTGGACGCGTAGATTTTTTGAACGGAAGATTCTTTTAACGATTGAAGCACTTTATAGTTATAAATATATAACGACCCTGCGGTATTATCCAAAGCTAATCCTAAAATAGGATTTACCCCTTTGAATGGACGAACATCTGGCAAAGACATATAACTTGCCTTTAATTGAAAATCAGGATCAGCAATAAAGATATAATTATCTGAAACGCAAGAGATTGCCACAAAATCGTTTTTCAAGAACTCCAAATCCGAAACAATATGTGAGATCTCTACCTCGCCTAAAGTTTTAACCAAATTTAGTTTTGATGAGTATAGCTTGAATATGTTTCCTTGCTTTTTGAAATAGGAAACTCTAGTACCGGAAGTATCGGAAACGACAGATAAATTTCCCTCGATATCAAATGCAGTTATTCCGTTAAATTTCTGTTCAAAAGAAGAAGATATATCAACAAAAGAGTCCAAGGTTAGTGCGATTTTAAAAATCGAATCACCTTGAAATGCATATAGAGACTTTTTGTTGTCTCCGGATTTGATCTTAAAAAAAGGACCGAACAATTCCTTCGGTGTGGAATTCTTTATCAGAATACCTCCGGTAAATCTAAATAAATCGGACACCTTTTTCTCAACGGTCAGAACGTAGACTTCTCCATTTGCTAATAAAGCTAATCCTTTTGCATTTTTAAGAGAAGAATCTGTGATATAAGAAAGTGAATTGCTACCTTTCGAATACAAAATGGAGCCGCTAGTAGAATCAAGTATCACGAGCGTTTCTTGGGTCTTCGTTAAACTCGGATCACCTTTTCCGAATTCAAGAACGGCGACGTCTACCGCCTCAATTCCTCTCAAATCGATGCTCGCCCCTTGGCCAAAAAACAGCTTTGGAGCCCTTCCTAAAATTTCAGAATTAACCTGTAGATCCTGAGAAAAAACGATATTAGGTTTCGAACCTTCTGGATCATTTAAGCCAATATTAGCAATTCCACCGAAATAAGTGGAATCCATCGTTTTAGGCTTATTACAAGAAATAATGGAAAATATCAGTAAAATCGGTAGAACAATGCGCATTTACGACAACCTTCAGCATGATTGACACGAAAAATGCATAAAGAGTAGGTGTAAAACGATTTTCTGTAAAAATTTTCAATGAGAAAAATCATAAAGCTAGTGTCAGCTAAATTGAAATTGAATCGAATTTGTTCCGTATCCTAAGCAAGGTATTAGAAAATTTCTCATCTAAGTAATTGTCTTACCGGGATGACTTTTAGAGTGACAGGCTATGAATTTTTATTGCCCAACCTATTTAAATTTTCGAAGGCCCTTTTTTTAAGTAATTCGTTATACCTATTCTGCAGAACTCATAAAACCTAAAAAAGGAATAAGACCATTGTCTGTTATAAAATACTTCTATATAATCAAAGAAATCTGAAGTAGCGTCGACGATTTTATCAAAGACATTGTGTTCCATTTCTCCTTTAAAGACAGAAGCTTACGAACATCGCAAGAGCAATAATTAGATTTTCGGTTCAAATGGAAGATTAAAACCGAATCGACCTTATTTATACTCTAACTTAAACGAGAGATTCGTAGATTAAGTCATTCAGACTTAAATTTGATCTTGCGATGAGTCCCGTCGCAGTAAGGTTTATTCGAAGAACCACCACAACGACAAAGGTACGTTTCGGTGGTTCTATTTGTTACTTTTCCGGTCCCGGAACAAATTTCCAAATTCCCATTCACCTTCAAAGGACCATTTTTAGTAGGATCTATTTTTAGGATTCCATTCCGAATAGGTAAAGGTTGAGATTCTTGGACAGGAGGTTCTCCAGTCGCAGTAAATCCAATGCTCACATGAGTTGCATCACAAAAAGGTTTATGGGTAGAAGCCCCACATCTACAAAGTGTAAGTCTATATTGTTTTTCCACACCTTCTAACTCAATATCAGCGTGGATTGCAAGAGGGCCATTCTCCCTAACTCTCAAAACATTTACGGGGGGAGCAGTTTCTTTGAAAGAAGGATCATTCGATTCAAAACGGATTGCGCCGGAAGGACAATTTAACGCTAAAGATTTGATCTCTTCTACACTTGCTTTATCTGGATAGATCCATTCTCCTTCTACATTCGGAACGAATACATCAGGACGAGAAAGTACACAATTGCGGGAATGAATACATTTTTTGCCATCGAAAAGAATAGTGGCATCTTTTCCTTTTACAATTTCCATGATAAGCCTCGAACGAATCTTCTATTAAAAAAGGCCCAACGACAAGCTTTTTAAAGAGATCTTCTCTTCCTTCTGCAGATAAATGTAACTTCAGCAATCCGAATCGTTTGCGGCAGAATTAATTCCAGTCAGCCCGTTATTAGCAGCCTCAGCTAAAAGAAATAATCCAAATCTATCGTAAGCTTCTAACGATGTTAAAAATTCGACTTTTCGTGGATCAATTTGCCGATCATATCCATAATTCTTAATGTCCTCAAGGATTATCTTTTTATTAGGTTCTGTATTCCAATAGATAAAATAATTATCCACAGCAGTAAACCCCTTCGGATTCATTCTCAAAACATCTCTTACGAATTCTTCAGTAACCTGGAATCGTCCATCATCGCGTAAACCCGAAGATACTTTTCCGATATATTGATTCCTATTAGAATCATAAAGATCAGGATATTTTTCCTTTAAAACAGGCGCAAAAATCAAATGCAAATCATCTGAATGCAGTATATCCTCTAGTGTAATTAAATCATAACTTTCTTTTCTCTTAGGACTAAACTTTTCAGGGAGCATTATTTTATTTGCCTTAACCTTACTTCCTAATTTTTTCCAATATTCAAAAATCATTAGACTGAAGATTCGACTTCTATCACCCAACGAAGTATGCGGAGCTCAAAACAGTAGTAAAAATCATCGTTTTATCAAATCTGCAATTTTATCTACCAACCCTGCGTCACCAGTGATAGAAAGACCAACGTATGTTTCAGCTTCAACAGATAGTATTGTCTCAGGAAATATTGCATCAATTTTAAATATTTCCTGACTACCTGCAAGCCCCCAAGAACTTTCCCCCATTTTCCCCTGCAAAGAGATGATAATGTCTCTTAATTTCTTCCGCAAATCCTGATCATACTCCGGGCCAAGAATTATAGATTTTATGTTTTCCATACTTATTCTTAAAATCTTCAATCCGTGCACCAAGGCAACGGCATATCCAATATCTTCAGTTATTTTGTAAATACAGACTTAAGCTTCTTCGTAAAGGCACCTTATTTCTCGCTCTTCGAATTCTGGTGCAAATTCACATACTTTTCGATTATTTTAGTCAGTCGTTAATCCTAAACCAAGTGTCATTATTTCTCTTAGGAATGCTTGCAATCTTTTCTGCAAAAAAGTAATGTATGGAAAAAGGACCAGGAATTTCTATAATGAGTAAAGGTTACCACTCTCGTTCTCCGGATGAATTCCAGGATTTCCTGCGCAAGAGCAAGGATGCGGGCAAATCAAATAACCGTTCTAAACTAATCCTTTTTTTTGATGTTATACTATTACTCTTTATTTTTTCCGTAGTTGCCAAACTTCTGAATCCTTTGGCTTTTACCGGTCAGACTGAATCTAAGGAAATTTCTTCCGGTTTTGTAAGTTATCGTCTTTCTTCCAGCAAAGAGAATTCTAAGGACTTTCCAATCTTCTTCCTATTTTTAAAAAATAAAGGAACTGAAAGTTTGTCTTTTCCGAATACGGAAGATAAGATCAAAGTTTTCATTAAAAGTGGAGATCTGAATTGTCTGGAAGATTCTTGGACCTTGCCTTCTAAAAATTTAGAACCTGGAAGTACGAATTTTTTCAGGTACGAAATTTCTTCAGAGCTTCTTACTCACCTTCCTCCTGAATGCAAAACTCAGGAAAAATCAATTTTGAATAATATTACCAATGTTTTCCAAGGTGGAAAAAAAAGATCCTTTCATGCAGAAATTCTCCGTAAAGCTGAAAACATTTCTTTAGAAATTCCTAATTTTTGAGATATTATGAACGAAGAGATCCAAGCATTAAACAAGATAGTCGCGATCGTGGATGAGAAAGCTTCCTTATTCAAAAAGGATTGGAGCCATATGCCTAAGATCAGGGCAATAACTGAGAAAAAACTGATCTTAGATCTAATCGAAAACGCTCTTCAATTAGCTAAAAATATTCGTCCTGCACCTAACGACCTTCTGGGGGATTTGCAGAAATTGAAGGCTGAGTTTTCCAGGCTACCGCTTTAGGCAATTTCGAAGTGTTGGAATTCCTACAAATAAAAGATGTAAAATTTTATTGTAAAGATTTGAATTTTATGATATAGGAACGGAGCTCTCCCACGGGCCACTCCCCCCACCCGAACCTGGGCGGGGGCGATCCCAACACCCAATGTTGGAATTCCTACATCGTAGCTATAAAGTTCTCTATTAGTGATAATTTTTCGTGACCTTCTTCCATTTCTTTTCTGTTTCTTCCAAATAATCTTGGATCTCTGAATAAGATCTTTTTCCGTCTAGATAATCCAGAAGGAATTGGTCTCCCACTAAAAGTTGGATCGCCGGTAAATCCGATCTGAATTCGTAAGGTCCTTGTAGGAATTCAAACTTGTCAGGATAAAATTCTCTTAGGGTGCGAATGAGTAATAATCCGAATAATAGGCTATGGAATTTTTTAGGCTTATCTAATAGGATTTGATAACCTCCACAAACTTTTCCCGCATGTTTATGGAAGGTCGGAATAAACTTTAGGGGCCTGAGTCTAAAAACTCCTTTTTGTTTTTCTTGGAGTTTTTCCAAAAGGGATCTGTCTAGATCGTCGATATAAGGAGCTCCAAATGTTTCGAATGGACGAGTGGTCCCTCTTCCTTCCGAAAGATTAGTTCCTTCTAAAAGACAAAGTCCGGTGTAAACATAACAAGTTGTTTGGGCAGGTATATTGGGAGAAGGTGGAACCCATAAAAACTCAGAACTCTTTTTGGGATACAGATCCAATCGATAGAGCTCCAGATTTAAATCGAATTTATCCTTATAATATTCTAAAAGTCCCGCGGCAGAGAGGCCATGTCTATGTAGTGTACCTTGTACCCCTACAAATGATGAAAATCTTTTTTCTAAGGGAGAACCTTCTATCTTAGAACCTGCGGGATTTTTTGCATTTGATACTAAAATCCTAGGTCTCGGTTTTCCTTTTTTAGAGAGCCTGTCCGCTGCTTGCATCGCATATAAAGCAGTGGTTAAAAATGTATAATAACGAGCGCCTACATCTCTGATATCTATGATCAGAGTGTCCAGATCGGATAAAACTTCTTCTGCAGGAGCGAGACTTTCCTCATTGTCCCCATACAAATTTAGGACTTGAGTTTCTCCCAAATCATAAATAAGCCCGTTTCCTGAGACCTGATCTTGCAGTTCTGCAAAAAGTCCATGCTCAGGCAAAAATAGTTTTTTAAGTCCGTACTCTTTTTGGATGATCCGGAAATGATAGTCGCCTTTCCAACCGTATGCGCTCTGGTTGGTGATCATTCCAATGGATTTTGCATCGGAGAGAATTTTGCTTTTTTTCATTTTCTAAAGAGGTTATTTCCCGGAAAGTTTAGGAGTCAAGCAGGACTATAAGCGCCTTAGTCTTGGAAATCTTTTGCCTTATCCCCAAGGTCCTTTTTAGAGATTCCTTTAAAAAAGAGTTTCCATTCTTGGGGAAGGATAGTTTTCTTCTTAATTTGCCCCAACAGCGATCGTATGGCATTAGATACAAGCGTACCAAATCAAAAAGTAACAATAAAAGCCGGGACGGTTTTATTTCCGGAAGGAAGCGCCGCAAATTCTCTCAACGTATTGCATAGTGGAGCCTTACGTTATTTGGTAGAAGCTCCCGGTAGCAGAAAACTGGAGTTATTCAAAATTTCAGGAGCTAATTTGACTCCTGGTGCATCCGCTCTTTTCGGTAGTGGACGTTATCCTTTTACTATTGTTGCAGAACAAGACTGTGTGCTCTCTACATATGTTATGTCCCCGTCTACTGTGGGTCGTTCTCTCGCAGCCAGAAGTTCTTTAGGGATCATGGTAGGTCGTTCTCTTTTAAGAGAGATCACTGAGTCTTTCAAAAGAGTAAACCAACTCAGAAAGATCGCTTCTGATATGGGAAAGACAAACGATAATCTTTCTCTTCTATACTATCAATTCAATCCGAGTGTTTTTCCTGATATCAAACCGGGACAACCGATTGCAGATCCGAGTTCTGAAATTGTGGACCCGGTACTACGACTTGCTCGTGAAAATTTAAAACATTATTTCGATAACGGCGGGATCCTTCCGGAAAGACCGACTGCAAATTATGTAGAAGAAGATCATTCTCAGCTTCTTGTGAAATATTATCCGGAAGAAATCGAATTCCAAGATGGAGAATTCAATTTTGTTCGTAAGGTTATCTTAGCGGATCCGAATCTTCTCGCACAATTATTCGCTCCCGATCCAAGTATGGTTTCCTATGTCTGTGACAAACTCGGAAGAGTGCAGAACAATATTACGGAAAACGCAAAAGGTATATTAGAAGAATTAGATGAAAACTTCTCTCTTCTTTTAGGCGGAGTAGAAAGCCTTACTGAAAAATACTTCCTGATCCTGGATATGGCAGCAAATGGTTATGCTACCGCCCCTCCTGAATTCGTAGTTCCTATCTTACAAGTGGTTTCGCAAAAGATAGAAAGAGCACTTGCGGGTCATCAGGCAATTTTCGGTTCAGCGATCCCGAGCCCTTCTCCTAATATTAAATCGTTTTTGGAAAAGACTGCAGGTCTTGCTAAAAAATTTGAGGCTTCTAATCCTACTGCAAAAGCAGCATCGAATGGAAGCGGAATTTCTGTGGATGGTTCCGCTGACGCAACCGCAATTCGAAAAGAATTGGCGAATTCGGCATCTAGCATCATTCAATTTTCAGGTTTAGGTGGGGATGCAATTAAAGAGTTTTCCGCGATGATGGTGAAACTCAAGTCCTTAAAAAATCCTCTGGATTCAGACAACGATACTCGTAAATTAAGAAGGTCTATTACAAAAACCTACTTTGATATTTACGCAGCATGTTTCCAAAAATACGTCAACTCAAATAAGAATGTTCCGAAACCTGTAGACCTGATGTTGAAATACGGTTTCTTCGATGAAACGATGCTGGATGATTCTCAGTTAGTGTTCATGTCCACATTCAAGGATGCGATCACTTCCGTGTCCGATATTCCGATCCATTATGGAACGGAATGGTTGGAAAAAATTTATAAAAGAGAGTGTCCTACTTCCTTAGATGAACTCGGTCAGAACTTCTTCGACAAAGTCAAGATGGACAACCGAAACGCTGTTTTCAAAAAAGAATCGGATCTTCCTCCGGATATAGATAATCCGGAAGCCAGATTAAAATTCGAATTTGGCGCGATGTATGAGGCGAACGTTCGACTCACTACCGGTTCCTTGGCGACTTATCTTCCAATCTTAACCAAGTACCATTCTCAGATCCCTCTTGGTAAAGCATACGTTACCAAAAAAATGCTTACGGATACGATCCATGATATCATGGCAGTCGACTTCTCAGTGTTCAACAGAGAGGTGATCTATAATAATCCTGAAATGGGGATCAATAAGGAATTCATTCAAAGAGCTATCATTCCTGATTTCGTAATTGTTCCTTCTATAGGTAGCAAGATCATGATGTGGCAGGAACTCTCCATCCACAGAGGTTCCGGCTCTAAAGAAAGTAGAGGTAGGATCGTTCTTCCTATTTTCGTACAAGGAGATCTGAAATCTCTTTTGATAGATGCGTTTGCAGCGTTCCGTTGGGAACTTTGTAAAACAATCTTAGGACCAGAATGGAATAACGTAGGAAATCCATCGATCACCGCTGACTATATGGACTATGTTCAGTTCTATAAAAAGAACAAAGACCTTTCCATAGAGATCAAAGAAAAGTTGGCTGCGGAATTCAAACGTTTCCGGAACGAAAGGGATATTTTTGCGAATGATTACCAGCTTTGGATCAAATACGAAGCAGAAGGTGTGCAAAGACTAAACCGTGTGGTCCGTGGAATTTTTTATCGCCATATTCCTTTCGCAAGAACGATCCGTGAGAAGGTTTCCAAAATGCCTGCTTTCGGCGAGATCAATAACAGGTTCGTGAATATTCGAACTCGTAAGTTTACAGAGTTAGAAAACAGATACAAGAAATATATAAACGCGTTAGGAAGTCTTCCGGATCAACTTCGGGAGAATATGGAATTCTACCGAGTATAATTACGATTTCATATAATTATATTACGATTCATCAACAATCCGAAGTTTCGATTTCATAATCGGACCTAAGTCTGGAATAGACGATCCAATCCGATTTTTCAATTTGGAAAACATATCGGAAAATCTAATGAGTCGAAAAATTAAAATCCTATTGGTCTTTGTATATTGCTCTTTGTTTTTTTTATTCATAGATCGTTTCTTATTCCAGAACCTACTCTTTTCGGTTCCGAACGAAATGGAATGGGATACTTCTCCTTGGTATAATTTTTTAAGAAAAAGAAAAGAGATCCGTTTTTCTGAAAAAGAAAACGGAGTGCTACTCTTAGGAAGTAGTATCGCATTGTATTCCGTATTGCCGGATATATTTTCAAATAAAGTAAATCGGACCGTTCCGGATGAGGACAAGATCCGAACGGAATTTTATTCCCACCCTTCACTTACACCTTCCGATTTTTATTATTACAAAGAAGACATTGTTTCCAAAAAACCGAAAGCGGTAGTCTATCTGATCAATCCAGCGGACTTTCAATTAGAACATTTAAAAGAAACTCAGGAAGGATTAGAATATGATGAAAAAGGATTTTTCGAAGAATCTGTCCGGATCAGACACCAAAACAGATTATTATATCCCGACCTTTTTTTAAAAGATCATTGGGAAGAAATTTATAATTTAGATAAATCCCAACTAGAATCATTCGCGTCCAAATTAATTTCTTACGGAGTTAGATACAGAAGTTTCTTTTATGATCCGGTGATGGCCTGGTACATGCATCGTTTTAGATGGGGACGATCTTATCATTATTATACAGGAGTCATTCCGAAAGAAGGGATTTATCTAAGAGGTTGGGCAAAACCTGAATTCGAGATCGATTGTGAAATTTCCGGCAACAAATGGAGAGATAGTATATTCATCCAAAATCCGGGAACAAATTTGAAAATTTTCAGGATCCTCCCTAAACAAGAACTCATATTCGATAGAACGTATGCGAAGAAGGGTTGGTATTATCTGGACTTGAATTTCTCCGAAAAATTAGAAAATTTGAAACTTAAATTCCAATCCGATAAACAAGTATCTTCCTTAGAAGTGGACTCCAGGATTTTCGGGACGGAAGAAACCTATGGGATACGCCTTTCTCAAAACTTTTGCAGATCCGAATTTAGGGAAAATTTATCATATACTCGGATCCCTGGTTTAGATGATTCCAGATTGGAATCCATGCCGGATGATCAATACGATAAAGATTATGATCTCAGAATTTACAGAGAGAACGACGAAGAAAATGTTCTGAATAGGTTCAAAAAGATCAAGAACGCCAAAGGATCACTTTCCAAACAAAAATCATTTCGTTCTTGGTCTCAGATGAAATATTTGAATGAAGGGATACATTATTTATCAGAACGGAATATCCCTGTTTTACTTATCAACTCTCCTGAAAATCCCAAGGAAAAATCAGTTTATTCGAATAGCAGATGGTATCTAGGGTATCTTGGATTTTTAGAAAAAATATCCCCAACGAAATACGGATTTTTGGATGCAAGCGACCTATTCGATCGCAAACAATATTTCATGGATCCTCACCATCTTACTTATTCTTCGTCAGTAATGGCCAGCGAAAAATTTGCGGATTGGTTCATTGATTATTATAGATCAGGATTTTTTCATAAACTTCAATTGTAAACGGATCACCAAACCTTTTAATAGATAGAATAATCTTTTTCCATAGATCCCGAATCCGATTCCGAATAACAAGGAGAGAACCAAAGAAATCCTAGGATTTTGTTCGAATTGTTTAACTACACTGTATTCCCATTTTTCCAAACCTTGGAATCTGACCGAGTCCTCGGAAAGTTCCACTAAAAATTCTTTTAAGGATTCTATCTCCGTTTTGGAAAGATTTAGATTAGGCATTCCGCTGATCGGATTTAAAAATTTAGGATTTTCTAATTTAGAAGAAATATATAATTCTAACTTTTCCTTACTATTTTGGCTCGGATCCGTAAGCTTGGATCGGATCTGATTCCATCTTTCGTGGTCGGGTTCTTCTTTATACGAAGCCATTTCTTCCACTTGTTTCAGAAAGTCTTGGGACTTAAACATTTCCGTAGTTCTGGGACGGATCGCATCCAAATTGGGCGCAACATTACCACCTGCCCCACCGATTATATGACAACTTCTGCATCCTTTGATCTCTACCAATTGTTCTCCGGAGTATTTCATATTTTCAGAAGAGATTTGGCCTGGAACTAATTTCAAAACGGGAGCAGGCAGAAGTCCTCCATCTTTTCTCATCCGAATATGAGAGATAAGTATCCCATCTTCACCCAAAGCGAGACCGGTAAAATCCTGTCTTCTTTCTTCCTCGTATTTAGTGGGAAGAACGATCCACCAAGGTTCTCCAGTGACTCCTTTTTTATCGTCAATGGGAACCGCAAGCAATGAAGTGATGTGAGAAGCCGCTATCACAAGATGTCCTCTTAAGGAAGCGAGCTTATGATTTTTAGGAACATAGATCATATCCGCCGGCCCTACTGACTTAGGAAAGGTCATAAGATTATTATACGTCATACTAGGATTCGTATTATCCCAAGGAAAATCCATACCCTTGGATGCTTTGACCAAACGATCTATTTCAGGACCGTTATCCGCAACATAGACTTCTCCTCCTTCCGACTTAGCGATCGCGAAAGGATTTCGAAGTCCCATAGAATAAATGTATCCGCCTGCTTCTGTCTTTTTGCCGGTATAGAACGGATTCGATTCGACCTGAGAAAAATCGGATTTTAATCTAAGTAATTTTCCGTTGGTGCTATCCTTCTTATGAGAACTTGTCCAAGATTGCCCATCTCCTGTGCCGACCCAAATATGATAATTAGAATCCACAAAACAGTGCCCGATCTGATGTGCAAGACCTGCTGTATCACCTCTGAAAGGAGAATCGAAAACTTCTACCTTTTCGATCTTTGTCCAAGGTAAATTCCCGACTGACTTCCAACGAGTGATCTTATTACTTCTTCCCCAGCCGTTTTGATACACAGATGTAGTAAAAAGTGTTCTATCATCCGGAGTTAAACAAGCACCTGTCTGCCCCATTTCTCCCTGAAAATCAGGAAGTTCTTTTCTTGGTTTAGAAATTTCCTCATCTTCTCCTATTTGGATTACATTTCCATTTCTAAGACGAGCCTTGATACTTCCTCTTAGTTCACTAACAATATAAAGCACGTCATTCGCGGATTGCCCCGGAGATCTTAATAATGCAATACTGACAGGAGTGGTAAAATCTCCTGCATCTTCAACCAATGTAAAACCTTCGCGCACAAGCCATTCTGCATTCTTCTCATCCGCATTCTTTCTCATTTGTTTATTCGTATAAAATTGAGAATAAAGGAGAGAAGGTATTAGGAATAAAAATATTAATAGGAATGTATTTTTAGAATGAAGGTTTTTCATGCAGACAATGCCTTTCTTATAAAACATTCCAGCAACTAAAAACCTAAAATAAAAATATTACAGAATGAAGACGTATGTATTTATGCGATTAACATAATATTTCATTTCACCGTTCTGTAATTATACTGCGTTCTTTTTGAAATCAAAAAGAAGTAAAGATACGACCATGCTAAATGCAAAAGTCGAGACCAGATGGTTCCAGCTTTTTCTCGCGTTGGGAATACTGATCCGAGTTGCGACTGCAATTTTAAACAGTGGATATCTCGCCCTAGACGATTATTACATTCTATTCTTTTCCGTCCCGGCTCAATCCGAGTCCTTATCCCTGATCAATTCAGTACAAGCAGTTCCGGAGATACGTTCTTTATTGCCTGATTCGATCGTACGTTTATTCGCAACTACCGCTTACAAATTTGGGTTCGAAGATCCATTATACCAAATCAAATTTATATTCGTATGTTTGGGATTACTCTCCGGGATCTCGATCTGGATCGGATATAAATTCCTAAAGTATCTTTATGCACCGGAGGTTCCTCTTAAAAATGATTATCGAATCTGGATCCCACTATCAGGAGCATTCTTACTCTCTCTACATTTTCTAATACCTTTGGTATCGACAAGGGCACTCATTGAATCCATGTCATCCCCATTTCTCTTGGGAGCGGTATTCTCCGCTTCGATCTATTGGAGATCAGGAGAATGGAAACAATTAGCAATATCCTTAAGTCTCTTGGCAATCGCCTCACTTTTTAGGTTTCAGGTAGGAGTTTGCGCCCTAGCATTATTTTCACTGGTCGTATATAGGGTTTGGAAAAACAAAACCTTCAAAGATATTTATATATTTATAATACTCTCGGTCATTTTAGCAATTATCACAGGATTGCCCGATCTGATCTTCAGAGGATCATTTCATTCTTCCCTAAGATCTTACGTCGCCTATAATTTGCAACATTCGGCGGAATATGGAGCGTCTCCTTGGTTTGCGTATTTGCCTGCGATATTAGGAGTTTCTCTTTTTCCATTTTTGATCGGCAAATATACCGGATTCGATTGGAAGGCGGAATATTCCAAATTTGTCCCAACCATCTTATTCTCGGTTCTCTTTTTATTGGTCCATTCGGCTATCCCACATAAGGAAGAAAGATTTTTACTGCCTATTCTTCCGTTACTGTTGATCTTACTATCTCCGCTTTGTGCTTATTGGAGAGGAATTGAAAAAGGAAGAATGTCCGTAAGAAGGATCTTATTTCTCATAGTGAATTTCCTATTATTAGATCTTTTAAGCTTTTTCACCATCCAGAACAATACGATAGAATTAGTCCGATATTTAAACTTTCATAAAGAGATCAAAGAACTTTATGTATATAGGGATTCCATCCCTCACCTTCCCGTATCTTACGCGTATCGAGAACCCTTAGAAAGATATGAACTGATAGAATCTTTGGATCAGAATATGCAACCGAAGATCCAGAACTTTGATCCATTCAAATCATGTTCAGCGGTTCTTGCTATCAGAAAGGATTATGTGATGAACGGAGTGGACCCGGATCCTCCATGGATCTTGGTGGGGAATTTCCAATCTTCTCCTTTGGAAGAATTAGCCGTATTCCTAAATCAGAATAAAAACAAAAGAAGAGCCAGTTTATATTTATACCAATACCAATTGTGCCAGGAAAAATGAGACCTAAAATATCCGTATTATTGCCTACATATAACGAAGCAGAAAATATAGAAAAATGTATTTCAGGAGTGACCCAAACCTTTAACGGTTTAGAATATGAGATAATCGTAATAGATGACAATAGCCCAGACGGGACCTGGTCCGTTGTGGAAAATCTGAAAGATCAAAATCCTAAAGTAAAACTGATCCGAAGAATGACAGAAAAAGGACTTTCTTCCGCGATCGTGTCCGGAATGAGCGCTGCAGAAGGAGAAAACTTTCTGGTCATGGACTCGGACCTACAACATGACGAATCCGTATTGCCACAGATGTTAAAAAGTTTGGAAGAAGGAGCGGATGTGGCGGTTGGCACCAGATATGCCAACGGAGGCTCCACAGGAAAATGGAATTTGATACGCAAGTTCTTAAGTGTTACTGCTAATACTTTCACGAAATTTCTTCTCCCGATCCGTATCTCGGATCCTATGAGCGGATTTTTCGCCATCAAAAGAGAAGTGTTTTTCAAATATGGATACAAGATCAATCCGATCGGATTTAAGATCTTATTGGAAATATTAGGCAGAGCGGATAAAGACCTGAAGGTTGCAGAAGTCCCATTTTATTTTCGCACAAGACTCCATGGAGAAACCAAGATCAACAATTCAATTGCTCGCAGTTTTTTGATGACCGTATTAGATCTACGTTTCGGTAAATGGATCTCCTCTACTTTTTTATTATATTCTCTTGTAGGTATCAGTGGAGTGATCGTTAATCTTTTAGGTTTTATCTTATTCGAAAACTTGGGAGTAAAAGACTTAGAGACGGGCATCGGTATCCTACCCATATTCCCTAGTTCCGTGTTTTTTGGGATAGAACTATCGATCATCAGCAATTTTATACTGAATAATTACTTTACATTTTATGAAACTAGATACGAAAAATGGGCGGCAGTCCGAGGATTTATCATATTCTCAGGAGTAAGCGCTCTAGGAATTTTCGTACAGTTGGGGATATTCCAACTAATGTTTTATAAGATCCTACCTCGTTTAGGCATACCTCAGAATTTCGAACTAAGACTTTTATGCGATCTAGCCGCAATCTTGATCGCAATGTTCACAAACTATTTTCTGAATTCAAATCTGACTTGGATGAGCCAAACGAAAAAACGTATGTAGGATCTATTTTTAATACTTAGGAAACCAGAGCGGTTCTGTTTTCCTTCAATAGTGCGCTCACATCCTGCAGAGATTCTCCAATAAGATCTTTTGCAGACGAGTTTACTTCTTTCAAATAACCTTCTCGAATGGAAACATCAAAAGAAGCTAAAGCATCCGCCATAGGTTTCGGAACTCCTGCTCCGACTAGTGCTTTGGAAAGTTCTTCTGCAGGAAGATCCACATAAGAAATGGGCTTATTCACTAGTTCGGAAGTGAATTTTGCAAGCTCTGCATAAGTCCAAGCCTTCGGCCCGCCGATCTCCAAAATTTTGTTTCCTGCTTCGGGAGAAAGTAAAGCAGCCGCTGCGGCTTTCGCACAATCCGTTCTGGAAACATAAGCACAGGCTCCGACCCCGCCTGAACCATAAAGAGAACCGCTTGCAATTGCATGTTGTAATTTAGGTATTAAATAATCCGAATACATGTTATTTCGAAGAATTGTATATGCAAGACCGCTTTGTTTGATCTTCTCTTCCGTTCCTTCGTGTTCGAATGCGAATGTAACCGGAACTTCGTCAGCTTTGGTGAGAGAAGTATAAAGTATCCGTTTTGCTCCTATATTTACCGCAGCATCGACCGCATTCTTATGTTCTTCGATCCTGTTCCCTATATTGTCCGTGCTAATGATTAAAACTCGATCTGCACCTTGGAATGCAGCAACAAGACTTGCAGGGTCGTCAAAACTTGCCTTCCTTACAGTAACTCCTCTTGTTGCAAAGTCTTGTAAACTTTCCGGCTTACGAGTTGTGGCGATGATCTTATTATGACCCCTTTTTAATAATTCTTCTAGGATAATTTTTCCCAGATGGCCGGAAGCTCCGGTCACGAGTACTGTTTCGGATATTGTGCTCATTTGGATTCTTAAACCTGTATCGGTCCGTGTTAGATTTAATTGATTAGACTACTTGAAACAATAAAAGTTACAAGTTATTTTTTCAGAAACCCCGCGGAAGAGATACGCAGGGCTTGTCACGAAGTGACGAGGGCGAATGCCCGAGCCCGGAGCAGCTCGGTCTGAGCGAAGCGAAGATCCGCCCCGAAAATTAAACTTCTTCTAATAGATAAGGGCGAGTGTATTCTCTAACGATCTCTACGACAAAACGTCCCCAAGATTTTGGATCTTCTTGGGAAATTTCGATCTGACGGATCTTAGGAAAATAAGCCTGAGGTTTGAATGCTGTGTGAGTCAGCTCCATGGCTCTCAAATAATTATCCACTCGTTTCACTCGAACAAAATTCAGTAACTCGCCTTGGATCTTATCTTGAGGCATATAGCCGATGATGATGAGACGCGGAAATAGCGACTTTTTAAGAAGATTGATGAAGTCTCCGAAACTATCCACACGATCTATAAATCCTTCGTAAGCACCGCCACCCAAGTTCATGATCTGAGTCACGATATCCATTGTGAAAGAAACACCTTCTGCGGAAGTCATATCGGAAATGATCACGATACCTTCGTCCGGTTGGAACGTTTTAAATTCGCTAGTAGGTTTAAAATGACGTCGAAGCAATTTTGCAGTGGAGATATCTATCTCTGCAGCTTTCGGAACCAAAATTTTTCCGGATGAATCGGAGATAGGTTCTCTAGTAATAAGGTACCTTTTTTTGGCGGCGTTCTGGTTCATCACCCGGAAGGCTTTCACCTTCTCTTCCAGCTCGTCCAGAGTACAATACCCTATTTTTAAAACGTTTTCTCTCGCGCGTTTTTTGAGATCTATATCTTCCATACGAGTTTTTGGTAGCCCGGAGGAACCAGCTTAAACGAGGTTCCGAATTTCGCGAGAATTTACCGGGTATCCGGGGAGAGTATATAAAAAAAATCCGAGTCTGAAAAGCCCTCTTTTGGCTATGCAAAAAAACCGCTTGTCCCCGGTATGTGCGCTCCTTGAATGGGGAGGAATGGCCATTCTACCCATTTTAACTAGTCCAGGGACCGGAATAAATGTTCAGTTATGGAAGGGAATCCTGGCTCTATCTTGCCTAACCTTGGTTTCCTGCTTTTCGGTAGAATTTATCCAGGAAGGAGTCCAGAAAGAAACTGTACTCGTTTCTCATAAACCTGGCTGGGAGCAGATAGAAATTTTGAAACATCCTCCCAAACGTAGGAATTACAAAACTTACGGAAGAGTGATCGTTAGGAACTTCGGGGACGGAAGGATAGAAAAGTTCTATTACGAAAAAATTAAGAAAGAACTTTTTGACAGAGGTATGGACGGAATGTATCTCGCAAATGTAGGATTGGTCCCCGTCCCTCCTACAATTTTCCAAACAGGTACTACTGAAGGTTATACTACTAGCATGGCAGAGATTGCAAAGGATGCAAAAGTTTTGGAAGGGGTCGCGTTCCGTTATAGGGAAAGGGAAGAAGAGTAATGGCAAGGCGCCTAAACAGCGAGATTAAGGTTTTGCCTAACGGAGACTGGATCTTTCGAGAAGCAAAAATCGAACAAAAAGATATTCTGGAATATTTCCGTAAGAATCTGAAAGAAGCGGAAGACGGGATTTATATAGATAATCAGTACGGAGAGTTTTCCGAAAACGGATATTTGGAATTATTCGGCTATCCTTTAAACCTGATCAGAGTTTGGGAGAAGGACAACGAATTTTATTTTTTAAGCGATTCAGGCGAAGAATTACCGCTCTCCTCTTTACAGATCGCGGCAGATTCCGAAGGAGAATTATTCGCTAGGAAAAAGGATCATCTTTTTCTAAAGTATAAGATAGCGAGGAATGTTTCTTCCATTTTAAGTGAATATTTAATTGAGTCTGATGAAGGTCTGAAACTTGTGCTGAAAGCCAAAGAATTTCCAATTTTAGAAACCAACGAAAATCCTAAGGTTTCTCTTCCTAAAGAATTCCAAAATTTATAAGCTACGGTTTTCCGGATAACACCACTCTTCCGAGAATTTTCCCATCAGCTAAATCGTTTAATGCAGAATTCGCTTCCTGAAAACCTCGGATCTCCAAAGGAACAGGACGAATTTTATTTTTAGAAACCAGTTGTAACAATTCCTTCAATTCGCCGGGAGAGCCTGTATAACTTCCACGAATTGTTAAACTTCTAAGAGAAAGGATCGGAGTGGGGATTTTTAACTCTCCACCGAAAAGTCCGACACCGATCAGAGTCCCGTTCTTTTTCAAAAGTGAAAATCCCAAAGAAGAAGTAACACTATTATTCACAAAATCGATGACTGCGGAAACTCCCAAAGGACCGGAGATCTTTTTTACTTCAGCGGCAATATCAGGATGAGAAGAAGTTACGGTATAAAATCCGAGCTCTTTTAGTTTTTCCAAACGAGACTTATCTAGATCCAAAAAAATCACTTTTGCTTCCGTAAGAAGTGGAATTAGTTGAGAAGCAAACATACCGAGTCCGCCTGCTCCTATGATTACCAAAGAATCCGTTTTTTTGAGTGGAATAACTTTTTTTAAAGCACCATAAGCTGTGAGCCCGGCACACGCGTAAGAGCAAGCATACTCCGGAGAAAGATCATAAATATCCAAAAGCCATTTTTCATCCGGTACCAAGATACGATCCGAATAACCGCCATCTTGGTAAATCCCCAGGGATTTAGGAGCAGAACAAAGTTGCGGATTTCCTGATTCACATTCTTCGCAGATTCCGCAACCGATCCAAGGATATACTAGTTTTATTTCTCCTACGGAAACGGTATGGACCTTAGATCCCACTTTTAAAACTTTTCCTACAACTTCATGCCCAGGAGTAAGAGGAAGTTTGACTCCTCTGTCTTTTACGAAAAGTTTTTCTTCTCCGCCTATTTTATAATAACCGTCCCTTAAATGAAGGTCCGAATGACAAACCCCGCAGGAAATTACTTCCAATAAAACTTCGGAATCTTTCGGTTCCGGGTCTTGTTTTTCTTCCCATTCTAAAGAGGAACCGAATTCTACCAATCTAACACTTTTCACTAAAGTACAACCTCTTTTCGTTTGAAAACACGATCCATTTCTTCAGAGATAATTCGTAATCCCTCGTCCGGAGCTTTTAGAAGATTCACCTTGGTAAAAAATCCATGGGTATATCCTTTAAATTCTTTGAATAAGACGGAAACTCCCGCTTCCTTTAGTTTTTCTGCATATAGTTTTCCATCGTCTCTAAGCGGATCAATGTTTGCGATAAACACAATAGCAGGAGGAAGATCCTTCCAATCGGTATGGTATAAGGGAGAAGCTTTCGGATCGGATCTTGTGTGATGATTAGGCAGATACTGATCAATAAACCATTCCATATCTTTTTTGGTAAGGCCGGGACCTAATTCGAATTCCTTATATGAATTAGTATCGCAGATCGCCTCCGTAACCGGATAGATCAGAATTTGCAGATCGATTTTCGGACCGGACGTTTCTTTAGCTCTCATAATAGTAGAAGCAGCCAAATTTCCTCCGGCACTGTCGCCTGCCACTACCAAAGGAAGGTCTTTCCAGATGTTTTCATTTTGAGAAAAGATCCATTCCAAAGATGTATAAGCATCTTCTAATGGTTGAGGAAAAGGCGCTTCAGGAGCCAATCTATAATCTACAAGGGATACTATACTCGAAGTGATTTCAGCAAGTTTACGAGCGAATGGATCGAAGTCTTTTAATCTTCCGACTACCCATCCTCCCCCATGAAAGTAGAGAATTTTGGATTTAGGTTCCGTTTTTGGAATATAATTTTTTATGAATACATTTCCGCTCTTGGAAGGAATTGAGATGTCCTGGACTTCTCTCATGAGAGGACCTTCTCCCAAAAGTTCTCCTATTGCGGAATAACCGTCCCTTCTTTCTTGGATACTTCCTTGAGTAAAACCTGTAAGTCCCTTAGAGGAAATCAGATTCGCGTATTCCAACATCTCCGGAGCAAATTCCATTCTTTTCTTCCTTTAGAATGAGTAAGGAACAAAAGTATATTAGAAATCCGACGATTTGTCGTTCCAGTTTATAGATCGGGATGGAATAAAATTCGGGCTTAGAAAGAGGAACGATTCGCTTCCATATAATAATGGTTAGGTACAAGTCCCTTAGGCCCCGCAAAATTCCTGGATTCTAGGATCTCGAATCCTAATTTTTTATATAGACCTTGAGCGTTCGGATTTTCTTGGGAAACATCCAAAGAAATTTTGTCGTAATCTGGGTAAGTCGAAACAGCGAATTTTATCAACTTCTCCGCTATTCCTTGTCTTCTTTCCTTTTGTGGAACAGCGATATGACCCAAATATAATCTGCCTGATTTAGGAGGTTGGATCATTCCTTCCATACTTAATCCGCGGACTGCGACCTTAGGTGCACTTAATTTATAAATACGAAAAATATTTCCAGCAGTAGCAGCATTTTGAAAGAAGAAGTTCTCAGAACGGAATATAACGATACTTCCTACAACCTCGCCCTTTTTTTCAGCCAGATAATGATTCTTATAGCTGAATGTATTTTTCGTTCCTTGGAAGGATTTGATGAGAAAATCCTGGGCGGAAATTTTTCCCTCGTTAAACACATAGTCCCAGGCAGCGGGCCCGGAACTATAGATCAAAGGAACAGTAGCGGCCGCATCTTCCGGCCTAGCAGAGCGAATTATAATCGTTTCGTTAGACATTCTTAGATCGCAGAGTTGAGTTCTTCTCTAAGGCGCTTCGCCTCTTCAAAATCCGGCTTCATTACGATCGCCTTATGCAGATACTGCAAGGATCTTTCGGGACGATTCCAGATCTTGTAAAGAGTAGCCAGGTTAAAAAGAGAAATATGAGGTGCGTCGTTTAAAGTACAACGAAGAGATTTTTTCAGCCAGAAAACGGATTCTCTTTCCCTTCCCATACGAAGAAGAAGGATACCGATCTCGTTACAAGGATTTCCGTATTCGGAATTCACTTCTACAGAGCGGTAAAAATAGTACAGGCCTTTTTTCCAATTGTTTCTTTGGTTTTCGATAAGACCTAGAAAAAAGTAGGTCTCATGGCTTTCGGAATCTTCCAAAGAGGATTTTAGTAGGAATTCCGCACGATCCAAATCGCCGGTTCTATAAAAAAATTTAGATGCTTCTAGCTTGTCTTCAGGCGTCAGGTTTTCCAATTATCTACCCGTTTTTATTTTTATTTTCGGACGCCTCTTGAAATAGCTTAATTCCGTTTTCCGTGTAGGACTTCCTTCTTTACGTTTTCCCGGAGAAACTTGGAGATACTAATAGCATCCAAACCGTATTCCGCGAAAATTTCCTTTCTTTCCCCGTGGTGAATCACCTCGGAAGGGAACGCGAATGTTTTAATAAAACGTCCTAAATACTCGGGAGAGATCCGGTTTAGCAAATATCCGGAAGCTCCTCCATCCAAATAACTTTCATCCAGGATCGCAAAATGACGGACATGAGAAAGTTCTTCGTCCAAAGCCTCTTTACCCAGTGGCCTCAGCCATACAAGGTCGATCAATGTGACCGAATATCCTTCCTGCTCCAATATGCTAGTTGCTTTTTTAGCTTCCTCTAACATAGAACCGATGGAAAGAAGAGCGATATCCGTTCCTCTTTGTATCACTCTAAAACTTCCGGGTTTTAGATCCTTCTCCGCGCTGAAATCCAAACCGGAAAGTTCCACACTCGCCTTAGGGAATCGGATTGCGATCGGAGACTTGTCATAATTCTCCATATACTTAAGTGAATCTACCAGATCCTGTCCGGAAGAAGGAACAAACACGTCCATATTCGGCAAGGATAGAAGGTAACTTAGATCGAATAATCCTTGGTGAGTCTCTCCATCCGGCCCAACACAACCTGCTCTATCGATCACAAATCGAACAGGAAGATTCATTAAAGAAACATCTTCTACCAATTGGTCCATCCCTCTGGTCAAGAAGGTGGAATAAATACACATATAAGGGATCACATCCCCGTTTGTCATAGCACCTGCAAAAGCAACCGAGTGCTGCTCTGCAATGCCCACGTCGTAGACATGATCCGGGAATTTGGAAACATATTCCCCGAGTCCGGAACCTTCTATCATTGCTGGAGTAATTGCAGCAATGCGCGGATTTTTTTCGGTTAGATCGGAAAGTACCTTACCCACAATCTTAGAGTAGGAAATTTTAGAAGAATCGCCCGAATCCATGGCCCCATCTTCCTTACGAAACGGAGTAACTCCATGGTATTTGATTGGGTCCTTTTCTGCCGGAATATAACCTTTTCCTTTTTGGGTGATCGTATGGAAAAGAACAGGCCCTTTCATGGTCTTGATCTTACTAAGCATCTTAACCAAACGGATCACATCGTGACCGTCTTCAGGTCCTATATAAATAAAACCTAGGTCTTCGAATAGACCGCCGGGAGTGAAAACATCTTTAAATCCTTTCTCTACCCTTTTGAAAAAGCTTTCCATCGCTGGTCCAACGATAGGGAACCATTTCAGGAAGGTGTAAAATATCCTTTTCCAGTTCAGATAAAAATGAGAGCTGATGATATTATTCAAGTAGTTGGAGATGGATCCGACGTTCTTGGAGATGGACATATAATTGTCATTTAGAACAACTAATAGATCTTTTTTAAGATGTCCTGCGTGGTTCATTGCTTCCAAAGCCATTCCTGTAGCGATGGATGCGTCCCCGATAATTGCTGCGACTGAATAATCTTTTCCGGTCAGATCTCTAGCTACCGCTTCTCCCAAAGCTTGGGAGATAGAAGTGCCCGCATGACCCGTATTATATAGATCGTAAACCGATTCTTCTCTTTTAGGAAATCCGGAAAGTCCCTTGAACTTGCGTACTGTGGAAAGTTTTTCCTTTCTGCCTGTCAGGATCTTATGAGGGTATGTTTGATGCCCTACGTCCCAGATCAGTCTGTCTTTCGGAGTTTCAAAAACGTAATGTAGGGCAACCGTGAGTTCTACAACTCCCAGGTTACTTGCGAAATGCCCTCCGATCCCGGAGAGAGTATCAATGATATAATTTCGGATCTCGGAACAGAGTTTAGGCAGTTCCTCGAGAGGCAATTTTCTGAGATCCGCCGGAAGGCGGATCCCGTTCAATAACGAATCTTCCTGTTGCATGTATTCCGTCTTTGACGGTCATCGGGACTGCTCTACTGAATGCAAAGGTTTCCTCAGAAGTTTTAGGTCTTCTTCGTTCACTAAGTCGATCAGTTCATAGATCCGGACAGGCTTGGTTTTACCCTTTACCTTGACTAGATCCAGTTCTCTGGCAATTATGCGGTCCTTGACCTTTTCGTATGTATATTCCGAAATAATAATATTTGTGGCATATTCCTTGTTGGATCCTTCCAGACGAGATCCCAAGTTAATGGTATCTCCCATACAAGTATAGTCCATCCGGTGAGAACTTCCCATATTCCCCACGACAGCCGGTCCGGAATTTAATCCAATACCAATGTCCATCACAGGAAGATCTCTTGCTTTCCATTCTTCCTTCAGAACTGCGAGTCTTCTCATCTGAGCGAGAGACGCCGCGCAGGCATAGTAAGCATGGTCTTCTAGAGGAACCGGAGCCCCCCAGAAAGCCATGATCGCATCCCCCATGTATTTATCAATCGTTCCCTTGAACTCGATAATGATCTCGGTCATTTCGGAAAGGTACTGATTCAAAAACTGTACCAGTTCTTCCGGGCCCATTTTTTCGGACATTGTGGTAAATCCGCGAATATCCGAGAAAAAGATGGTGATGTCCTTCTTGGATCCACCCAAGTTTAGATTTTCCGGATTCTTGAGAAGTTCGTCCACAACGTCTTTAGAAACGAATTTGGAGAATGTTGTGCGGATATATTTTACGTTCTCTTCTTCCGTTAAGATCTTATAGACTATGATCCCCACAAATATGAAAAACTGCTCTATGATCACGGAAGGGAATACGTGAACTATATTGAATTCCGAGAAATCGTATAATGTGACAATACTGTATACTAGAGCGATTCCTATAATGAATAAAAATCCCCAAGAGGTCTTCATTCTAGGCAGGATCAATCCTACGATAAAGGCCATGGAGAAGAAGATCAGGAAGTTTCCTGCGAGCGGCATATCCCAAAGAAAATCCTGGTTCAAGATCGTATTGATTGCGTGTGCGTGGTGCTCGATCCCGGACATGTCTCCGAACGGAGATAAGTGGGTATCTTTTGCGGCTCCTCTTCCTGTAGCGTAGAACATTGCGACGAGGAAGATATTATTATTCACTTGAGTAGCAGTTTCGTTGTCCCAGCCTTCGGATACTTCGAAGAACTCGGTAGTATTATAAGAATATAATCCACCCGGGAAGTTGATCTCCATCTGGCCATACTCATCTATCGGGATAATGATCTCACGAGTATCATTCGGTTTTGCCATGATATCTTCTGTGACCATTTTTAAGGACTTACGGTCAAAATAGCTGATATTCTTTGAGGGAATATTTTTTATCTTCACATATTCGCCCATGACCACTTCTACATCTTTTTTGACATCCACTCCGTAATAGTTACAAGCGATGATTAAGTCGATAGAAGGATAATATTCATCCGCTCTACCTGCACCTGAGCCTAAGATCTTTGCTACGATAGGCATTTTACGATTCAGACCTGATTCGTCTTTTTTAATATTCGCAAATCCTAAACCGGAGGATTTTTCTGCAATTGGTTCGATAGGAGCCTGCGGGAATTTCAACCAGGAAAGTCCCGTTTGTTCGTCTTTGACATTTTCCAATTTGAACTTGCGAAGGATTTCAGTTCTTTTCTCTAAATTGATGATCGTGCTCTTGGATTCCAAACTGGTTTCCATAGGATAGTCGAACATTACCCTTTGGTTTCCGGAAAGAGCTTTAGCCATTTCTTCCGTCTGTCCCGGCTTATAGTCCAGGAAGAAAACGTCGAACATTAGATGGTTATTAGAAGAAGAGAATTTTTCTATTATCTTTGCGTAATATTTCCAAGGAAGAGGCCATACACCACCTAGTTGATCCAAAGTTTTGGTGGTAATCCCGATGATATTGATGTCCCTTCTTGCTTTTTCAGGGGGTTTCAATTGGATCTGTTCCAAATCACCTTTGTCAGATTCCTTTTCTACTCTTGCGTCTGTTTGGTTGCGAAGAACGTTAAATCTCCAAGAGATGGAATTTTCTTCCAGCTCGGAAACGGGAGTGAATGCAACGTATAGATCGAACCAAACCAAGGATACAATGATCGCTAACCAAAGACTCCCCACTAACTGTGGATTTTTGGCAACCTTGGTGATTGTTTTATAGAAGAAGTAAGAGGAAGAAAATAGAAAAAGCGCACCTAATAATAGAAGTTGAAGCGAATACTCCGCTTCGGAAAAAAACGCGTAATAAAAATGTGCCAGAATTCCGAGGGTTGTAGTGACCCCGAAAATAATATCCACAACGGTAAATTTCTGGGCTGGTTTGGACTCGCTCATTCTTTCCTCCGATCCGGAAGATTCTCTCTACCGGGACGGTTTCGTCAATTTTCTTCCCAGTTCAGGAAAGAAAATATCGACTAGGAAAAAGAGTTTTAGAGGTTTTTTCCTCTCAAAGAACCGGAAATCGATTGTGCGTATTCTTCCAATTTCTTTCTACAAAGACTAGGATTAGAACCATTCTCTTCTATGATCCTTTGCACTGCGGAACCTATGATAATCCCGTCAGCATATTGGGAAATTTCTTTTGCCTGGTCTGGGGCCGAGATCCCGAATCCTGCACTTACAGGAAGGGAAAAAACTTCCTTAGTAGTTTTGATTCTGTCCTCTAAATCCGCAGAGATGGATTTTCTTTCTCCCGTTACTCCGTAAGAAGTTACGTAATAGATAAATCCGGAAGCAAAGTCCCTAATTCCTTTCATTCGGTTTAAAGGTGTAGCAGGAGTTACCAAATGGATCAGGTCCACTCCCCTTCTTTTTAAGGACTTGAATAATTCGTCTGTCTCAGGGGTATCATAAGGAAGATCAGGTATGATCATACCTTGGATACCTGCGATTTTCGCCTTCTCCGCAAACTTTTCAAAACCGTAATGAAAAATCGGATTAAAATACGTTAGATACACTAGAGGAATATGAGGATGTAAAGAATGTATCTTCTCCGTCGTTTCCAAAATTGTATCCATAGAGAATGGATTTGCAAGAGCACGTTTGAATGCCTTTTGGATCACTGGCCCGTCTGCAACCGGATCTGAAAACGGGATTCCAAGTTCTAAAATATCAGCGCCACCTCTGATAAGAGCATCCGCCCAATCTACGCATAGATCGTAGTTCGGATCTCCTAAAGAAATATAAGGAATGAATGCGCTTTTTGAATCCGAAAAAACGCTCTTAATTGCGCTCAAATCAAATCTCCTTGTGAAAGACCGACTAGTCTTGCTACTTCTGCTACGTCTTTGTCCCCTCTTCCGGATAAACAGATCAAAATATCTTTTTTCTTCCCAAGTTCTTTTGCAAGATCCTTAGCGAATCGGAACGCATGAGCAGTTTCTAATGCAGGTATGATACCTTCTATCCTACAAACTTCCATGAATGCATCCAAGGCTCCCTGGTCGGAAACTGTTTCGTATTTTACTCTACCGGAAGAATGTAAATGTGCATGTTCAGGTCCTACACCTGGATAATCCAATCCCGCAGAAACGGAATGAGCAGGAACTACTTGGCCGCCATCGTCTTGGATCACCAAAGTTTTGGTTCCGTGTAAAAATCCAGTTTTACCAAAAAGCATTGTGGCAGAATGTTCTCCTGGAGAAGATCCCCTTCCCCCTGCTTCCACTCCATACAGTTTTACTTTTTTATCATTTAGAAATGCATAATACATTCCCATTGCATTGGAACCGCCACCTACACAGGCAACGACAGCATCGGGAAGTTTATCGTTCTCTTTTTTGAACTGCTTCTTGGATTCGTCACCCACGACTTTTTGAAAATCGCGGACGATTGTAGGAAAAGGATGAGGCCCGATTACTGAACCTACTATATAATGAGTATTAGAAACATTTAATGCCCAATCTCTCATTGCTTCGGAAGTTGCATCTTTTAAAGTCGCAGTTCCTGAAGAAACCCCAATTACTTTTGCACCAAGCATCTGCATACGGATCGCATTCAATTTTTGGCGGCGGAGATCTTCTTCTCCCATAAAGATAGCAGTTTCAAATTCGAATAATGCACCAACGGTTGCAGTCGCCACACCATGTTGGCCTGCTCCTGTTTCCGCAATAATCCTACGTTTGCCCATTGCTTTTGCAATAAGCGCCTGACCGATCGTATTATTGATCTTATGAGCGCCTGTATGATTCAGGTCCTCACGTTTTAGCCAGATCTTAGCTCCACCCCAGGCCTTGGTCAGTTTCTCTGCGTACGTCAGAGGAGAAGGTCTTCCGATATAATTCCTTCTATAAAACTCCAGATCCTTTTGGAATTTTTTATCCTTACGGAGTTTATTGTAAGTATCTTCCAACTCGATCAATGCTTCGGTCAAGATCTCAGGGGAATATCTTCCTCCAAAATCTCCGAAGTATCCTTCTTTTTCAGTGAAGCTGCGTTCTTTAGCCATGACAGTTTTTGAAGGGATTAATCTCCCAACAACTCCTGGTATAATTCCTGACGTAGGTTTTCTACTCTCGTATTCAAATCATCAAAGTCCGTGAATTTGAAAGTTTCATCCTTATCATATTTACGATTATAGATGGAAATTTCTCCGGATTCGAAAAACTTTTTACCGACAGTGATCCTGATAGGGAAACCGATCAGTTCAGAATCCTTGAATTTAAATCCAGGTCCTAAATCTCTTTCGTCCCAGAAAACCTCAAATCCTTCGTTCTTTAGATTTTCGTAAAATTCTAATGCTTTTGCATCTTGCTCCTCACCTTTCGTGAGAGTCACAAGACCGATCTCAAAAGGTGCAATACTGATCGGCCAGTAAATACCCTTATCATCATTACATTGTTCTATAACCGTTGCCATGGTGCGGTTCACACCGATACCATAACATCCCATGGTAAGAGTTTTTGCCTTACCTTGTTGATCCAATACTTGGATCTGAAAAGACTTAGTATATTTATCTCCCAATTTGAAGATATGACCTACTTCAATCCCCTTTTCTGCCTTTAGGGTTTTTGCACAGGTAGGACAAGGATCTCCTTCTCTTGCAAGAGCAACATCTGTAGTTTCGTAAGGAATCTTGATCTCGGAAGAAGGAATATATCCTTGGATATGGAAATCTTCTTTTCCTCCACCGACCACGTAAGCTCCATCCTTTTGGATAGAAGAGTCTAAAATCACCTTAAACCCTGCACCCACATCGGAAGGTCCGATAAACCCGGGAACTAAATTAGAACTTCTTAATTCAGGTTCCGGGATCATGTCCAGGTCGGACCATTTTAAATAAGACTTAAGTTTGTGTTCATTTAGTTCTAGGTCCCCGCGTAGGAATACCAACAGTTTCTCTTTTCCATTCTGGAAAGCAACAGCCTTGATCGTATCCTGAGGGCGAACATTTAAGAAAGAAGCAACATCTTCGATAGACTTTTTGCCTGGAGTTTCTACTTCTTTTTTGTCCTTAGGACCTTTAGGAGAATCTTCCTG
This sequence comes from Leptospira selangorensis, assembly GCF_004769405.1. Taxonomy (NCBI): domain Bacteria; kingdom Pseudomonadati; phylum Spirochaetota; class Leptospiria; order Leptospirales; family Leptospiraceae; genus Leptospira; species Leptospira selangorensis. The sequence continues at coordinate 209,934 of NZ_RQES01000018.1, read as the reverse complement.
CTTTGCTATAAAAGGAGTTTTTTCGCTATTAGAATTATAGCCGCAGTCTCCACAAAGAAGAAGTGTCTCTTCTCCGATAGGAGAAACCACCATAAATTCTTCGGAAGCAGAACCACCCATTGTTCCTGAATCTGCTTGGACAGGAATAGTTTTCAAACCGCAACGTTGAAAAATTTTGCGATACGCGGTTCTCATATCCTGATATGTAGCATCCAAAGATGCTTCGTCCAAATGATAAGAATATGCATCTTTCATAATGAACTCTCTAGAACGAATTACTCCGAATCTAGGGCGGATCTCATCTCTGAATTTAGTGTGGATCTGATATACGTTAATTGGCAGATCCTTATATGATTTCAGTAAAGGTTTTACTAAATAGGAAAAAGATTCCTCATGAGTGGGACCGAGTGCGTACCATTGGTCATGACGGTCTTTTACCCGCATCATTTCCGGACCCATAACACTCCATCTTCCTGATTGTTCCCAAAACTCGGAAGGTGTCATGATCGGAAGTTCGAATTCCAATGCACCGGTTGCGTCCATTTCTTCACGGACTATATTTTCTATTTTTTTAAGGATACGTAATCCTAATGGTAGGAAAAAATAAAACCCTGAGCCTGATTTTCTGACCAGACCAGCTCGTATCATCAGCCTATGGGAAGCGACTACCGCGTCCGAAGGATTTTCTTTTTCCGTAGGTACTAAATATTTAGATGCTCTCATGACTCTCGATTATCTTAAGAAATCGTGATAAGTCACATAGAGGCCCAAGGATAAAAGGAAGAAGAATCCTAATCTCAAAACCTGTTCTTGAACAGCCATCGGCAAAGGTCTACCGGCGATCGCCTCGTATGTGAAAAAAACGATATGTCCACCGTCGGCCACAGGAATCGGAAGTAAATTCATTATCATTAAAGCGATCGAAATAAATGCCACGAACTGAAAGTAAGAATAAAAACCGTCTTCTAGGAATTGAACGGAAACTTTAGCAAGTCCCACAGGACCGGAAACGCTGTCCTTTACCTTTAATCTTCCGGAAAAGATCATCCCAAGTCCTCTCAGGTTATCGCTAATCATCTTTCCTACGTCTTTGCCGGACTGTAAAAATGCCTCTCCGAAGGAAAGTTTTCGGTCCATACTTTCCTCTTTTACATGCATCTTAGCGGTAAAACCTAAAAGACCGATTTGGTAGAATCCGAGTGTTGCATCCCAGATCTGCCCTTGCACTTCCAACTGTACTCTTTTACCGATTTGAGATTGGACTGTCTTTTTGAAATCTTCCAGATCTGCAAAAGATTTACCGTCCATTTTCAAACTTAGAAGTTTAAGTTTAATTTCAGGATCATGACTTCTGAGACTGATTGTGCTGATTGGTATATCAGGATATTTTCTGTCTCGAACATCTTTTAATTCTACAACGAATGCTCCAAGAGGTGTCATTTCCACTTCTGCTTTTTCGCGAGTCCATGGATTGAGTAGTGGATACGTTTTACGATCCACTTCTAATTTCACTTTTTCGTTTTGGAATTTTCCGAGAGTACGTTGTAATTCAGGAACAGTATGGACTTCGATCCCATTCACGGATAAAATCCTGTCCCCATCGTTTAGATAATCCAAGGCCCTGGATTCGATCGCCTCTTTGTTCAGTCTTGCTTCTAACAAAGCGAGCTCACGAGGAGAAAGTTTTGGATCTAATGCGACCTTTCTTTCTCTTTGCTTTCTGTATTCTGCTGCTTCTCCATTCGGATCCAAGAAAGAAAGTTTTTTCAAGAACCAATGACTGAGTGTGGATCCATATCCGAAGTCCACTTGTACGAGTCTTTCTCCCGCAAAGTCTACTCCTATCTGAGGATCAGAGAAATGAAACTCTAGTTCTCTTCCTTCTCTCTCCACTTTGAGTTGGATATCTTTTCCGCGAGCAAGTCCAAGCTCGGATAATAATTCATATTTGGATTCCGTTCTGGTTCCATTTACGGAGACAATTTTGTCTCCACTTCTTAAACCTGCTTGGTATCCTGAAGAATATTCATTCACTGCTGGTTCTATATAAATTTTAGTCCCTGCAGGAGAATAACCGATCGCGTATAAACCGAAGATGATAAAAAATCCTAGGATCAAATTAAATAAAGGACCGCCAAAAACCGGGATCATCCTTTTAAGAGGAGGAGTGGATAAAAATTCTCCCTTCTCTCCTTTTAATGCTCCGCCTTCGTCTCCCTTGAATAGAACATAACCGCCTAACGGAATTCCAGTGACTTGGAAAGTGGTCTCGCCAATTTTCTTTTTCCAAATTCCTTTTCCATAACCAATGGAGAAGATCCTGGCCTTCACTCCTACTACCCAACCCATGATCAAATGGCCCAGCTCATGGATAAAAATACAAAGGGCCAACATGAATACGATGCCTAAAATATCTGCTAACATAAATGCACTACCTTATCTTTAGAGAAATGGAAGGCCAATTCTCTGGCCTTTCTATCCGCTTCTTCGTACCCTTCTAAATCTTCCGGAAATGAATTCGGAATTTTTTCCAAAACATTTCGAATGAGAGAAGGTATTTCCGTAAAAAGAATTTTACCTTGTAAGAATAATTCAACAGCCACTTCGTTCGCGGCATTAAAGATAGAAGGAGCGGTGCCTCCCGCTCTTCCGGTCTCATACGCCAACGCCAAACCTGGATATCTTTCCATATCCGGTTCTAAAAATTCCAAAGTCCCCCAAGAAGTGGCAGGATGAGATCTCAAAACTTTAGGAACTATTTTAGGATAATATAATGAATGCGCCACAGGAAAGATCATGTCCGGATAAGAAGCGTATACAAAACTTGCTCCATCCTTGGTCTCAACCAAACCGTGAGCAATACTTTGGGGATGGATGACTACACCTATCTTATCATAAGAAAACCCGAAAAGAAAATGAGCCTCTATAACCTCTAATCCTTTATTGATCATCCCGGCGGAATCGATCGTGATCTTAGGCCCCATATTCCAGGTAGGATGTTTTAGCGCCTGTTCGATAGTTACTTTCGGAAGATCCTCGACAGGAAGTTTACGAAAAGGTCCACCGGAAGCAGTCAGGACTATTCTTTCGAGTGAGTCCTTCTTCATATTTTCTAAAAGTTGGAAGAGTGCATTATGTTCCGAGTCCACAGGAACAAGAGATGATTTAGAATTTTCTAATAAACTTTTGATATAAGGTCCGCAACTTACTAAGGTTTCCTTATTTGCTATCCCAATCTTTTTACCTGCGCGGATTGCAGCAACAGTAGGTCGTATGCCGCTTGCACCAACAACTGCTGTGACAACGGTTTCTATTTCCGGAGCAGAAACGATCTCTTCTAAACTTTTAGATCCGTATAACACCTTTGTATTTCCGATCTTGCTTCCAAGAACAGTTCTATCCGCAGTTTCAGAACTGATACATAGAACATCCGGTTGGAATTCCTTGGCGATAGATTCCGCTTTTTGTAAATTGGAATGTACGCTGAAAGATATTAACCGAAACTCTTCCGGAAAAAGGCGGAGTATTTTGAGAGTGGACTCTCCTACCGATCCGGAGGCACCCAGTATAGAGACGCCTCTTTTCATATTGTTAGTTAGACCGGAAATCCCAAGGCAACCTTGATCTGAAGATAAAAATAAAGGATAGGAACCGTTAAAAGTAACGCATCAGCCCTATCCAAAATTCCACCATGACCAGGGATCAAATTTCCGGAATCTTTTACCTTAGCATCTCTTTTCATTGCGGATTCCAAAAGGTCTCCGATGATCCCTACAAAAGATAAAATTAAAGAAGTTAAAAATACTTCTGCACCTGAAACTAAAGGTGCAACACCCGTGCTTCTTTCCCATAAAATATTTAGAAGGAATACTGAACCGATCGCTACTACGATCCCGGAAGCATAACCTTCCCAGGTTTTTTTAGGAGAAATTGCAAGTCCTGCCGGATTTCTACCGAACCAACGACCGCCGAAATATCCGCCCACATCAGTCATAAATGTTGCAACAGATACTAAGAACACATAATAGATCCCTTGGTTCATTCCCAAAAGAAGAAGTAAATGTCCGAGCGGTAATGCTGCGTAAACTACTCCTAAGATAGTGGAACTTACCGAAAAGATCGCACCATCCAGGGGTCTTCTCAAAATCTGGAGAAGAAAACTGAAAAGAAAAAGTAATACAAAGGAGAAGGTCACCGCGTCGAAACTAGGCACAAACAATTTGAAATGTGTTTGGAAGAAGATAGGTGGTTCGAATTTGTTCTGGGAAGCCACAAATCTAAAATAATAGATTAATAATATTATAATAAAGAAAAATATCCCGGTTCCTTTAAAGGGTCTTCCGTCCTGGCCTCTATCGGAAAGCCTATAAAATTCCGTCAGACCTATTACTCCTGCGACCAGAAGTATTACCAGGGTTTGTAAATAATAAAAATCCCTGTAAAAGATCATGAACAGGTATAGGGCTACGAGCACAGCCGCGGAAAGGATCCTTTTTGTAGTTTCACCCATTCTCTAAACCTCCGAATTTTCGGGTCCTTCTTGCGAACCAATCCAGCGCCTCTCTCAGATCCTTGTCTCCGAATTCAGGCCAAAGATTTTCAGTAAAAAAAAGCTCCGCATAAGCGGATTGCCATAGAAGGAAATTGGATAATCTCCTCTCCCCAGCGGTTCTAATCAATAAATCTACTGCCGGAAGGGGGTACGTATACAAATATTTTTCGAGTTCTTTTGTGCTGATCGGTTTTTGGATGGAGATGGACTTCTTCTTTCTTTCTTCCGCTAATCTGGAAAACGCGCTTAAAATCTCTTCCTGGGACCCGTAATTTAAACAAAAGTTCACAGTTAATTTGCGGTTTTTGCGGGTGATCTCAGCTGCATGATCGATTTTAGATAAAACCAAAGAGCTTAATTTTTTTCTAGAACCGGAATGTAATATTCGGATCCCTTTCGCGTGGATCTTATCCAAACGGGAATCTATAAATTCCACTAGTAGATTAAATATGGATCTGATCTCTGTGATCGGGCGTTTCCAGTTTTCTGTGGAGAATGCGTATAGGGAAACTACTTCTAAACCTAAGGAAAGACTAGAATCCATCAGACGATCAATTGCGTCTGCACCGGCTCTATGCCCTTCGGATCTGGAAAGTCCTTTAGATGTCGCCCATCTTCCGTTCCCGTCCATGATGACCGCCACGTGACGGGGGATTTTTTTTTTGGAAGAAGCCAAGCTTAGACCGTAGTGATTTCTTTCTCTTTCTCAGCGGTAATTGCAGAAACTTTATCTATATAAGAATCCGTAATTTTTTGCACCTGGTCTTGCAGAGTTTTCAATTCGTCTTGGGAAATTCCTTCGGAATGTTTTTTAAGATCTTCCATAGCATCACGGCGGATGTTTCTGACTGCGACCTTCTTCTCTTCCGATTTGGATTTTACCACTTTTGCCAATTCTTTACGTCTTTCGCCGGTAAGTTCCGGAATGATGATACGAATTACTACCCCGTCGTTCGTAGGTTGTAATCCTAATCCGGATGCTTGGATTGCCTTTTCGATATCTTTCATAGTTCCCTTATCATAAGGAGAAACTACCAGAAGTCTAGGCTCAGGAGCGGAGATATTTCCCAACTGATTGATTGGAGTAGGAGTTCCGTAATATTCTACTCTAAGATCTTCGATCAAAGCAGGGTTGGCCCTGCCCGTCCGGACTCCCGCAAAATCCTTTTTCAGGAGTTCCACGGTTTTATCCATCTTGGACTTCATTGCGTTGATTACTTCTTCATTCGCCATCGATCCGAATATCCTCCGAGTTAGAAATCAGGGTACCTATTTTTTTGTCCCCGAGAACCAAATCTTTTAAATTGCCCCGCTTAAAAATGTCAAATACGATTATTGACATATTGTTTTCCATGCAGAGACTGAGGGCGGTAGAATCCATAACTTTCAATCTACGTTTAATGGATTCCATAAAGGAGATATGAGTATATCTTTTAGCGCTTGGATCTTTTTTAGGATCCGCTTCGTAAACCCCGTCCACCTTAGTGGCTTTTAGGATCACTTCGCATCCTACTTCTACAGCTCTTAAACTTGCTGCTGTATCCGTAGTAAAATAAGGGTTACCTATTCCGCCTGCAAAGATCACGATCCTTTTCTTTTCCAAGTGTCGGACCGCTCTGCGGCGAATATAACTTTCTGCGATGGAATGAATATCTATTGCTGATTGAACTCTAGTATAGAGTCCTTTTTTCTCGCAGGCATCTTGTAGAGCCAATGCGTTTTGGATGGTAGCAAGCATTCCCATATAATCTGCGGTTGCCTGGTCCATTCCGACCTTAGCGAGATTTGCTCCTCGGATCAGGTTTCCCCCTCCGACTACTAGAGCAATCTCTACTCCTAAAGAATGAACTTCTTTGATCTCTTCTGCGAGTGAATGGGCTTTATTACTATCAATCCCAAACTCTCCCTCTCCGGCAAGTGCCTCACCGGAGAGTTTTATTAAGATCCGCTTATACTTAGAAGTTTCCTCGGCCAAGGTTTATGCGCCGCCTACCTGGAAACGAGCAAAACGAGCTACGATGATATTTTCACCGAATTTCGCGATAGCTTCCTTAACCAGATCGTCAACGGTCTTAGTATTATCCTTGATGAAGGCTTGGTTCAAAAGGCATACTTCGGAGAAATACTTTTTGATTTTTCCCGGAATGATCTTTTCGATCTGTTCCGGTTTTTTACCTTCTTCTTTTAATTGAGCTTCCAAAACCTTAGTTTCACGCTCGATATCTTCTGCAGGAACTTGTTCTTCGCTTACGTATAAAGGAGCCATAGCTGCGATTTGCAGACAGATCTCTTTTCCGAGAGCTTCAAAAGCCTCGTTACGTGCAACGAAGTCAGTTTCAGAGTTGAGCTCGAGTAGAACTCCGATCTTTCCATCTCCGTGGATATAGGAAATATTTCTTCCTTCTTTGGTCACGCGTCCCGCTTTTTTAGAAGCCTTAGCGATCCCTTTTTCACGCAACCAGTCTGCAGATTTGTCTAGATCGTTATTATTCTCTATAAGAGCTTTTTTACAATCCATCAATCCCGCACCGGTGCGGTCTCTTAGTTCCTTAATAAGGTCGGTAGTAGATGCTGACATGATCTTCCCTCTTACTCGCCTTTATCGATTTCAATAGCTGCAGGAGTTTCTGGAGTTGCAGCTGGTGCTGCAGCAGGAGCCGCTGGAGCTTCTTCTTTTTTAGAAGCGACCGGATCCTCGTCCATAATGAACTTACCACTTTCGTCGTACTCACCTTGGTATTCCAAAGCAAGTGCTTCTGAATCCAGATCTTCGCTGAAGCGAGGTTGTTCGACAACTCCACCTGTTCCTTCGATTACCGCGTTAGACATGGTTTCAAGGAATAAGGAGATCGCACGGATCGCGTCGTCGTTACCTGGGATTGGATAATCGATCAATTCAGGATCACAGTTAGTATCAACCACTGCGAAAATTTTTAGACCAAGTTTACGAGCTTCTTTTACTGCGATCTCTTCTTTCTTAGGATCGATCACGAAAAGAATTTCAGGAATGCTGGTCATGTCCTTGATCCCGCCCAAAGTTTTGCGGAGTTTGTCTAGCTCTCTACGAAGAGATAAAACTTCTTTTTTAGTTTTTACTTCTTTTTCGAAGGTATTGTCTGTTTCCATTCCCTCTAGTTTTTTCAAACGAGCGATGGATTTTTTAACTGTATTCCAGTTAGTTAAAAGTCCGCCCGGCCAGCGGTTATTGATGAAGAACATACTACAACGGAGTGCTTCTCTTTCGATAGCTCCTCTCGCTTGCTTTTTAGTTCCTACAAATAGGACTTTTTTTCCTTCGGAAGTAATCTTCTTCAACGCGTCATAAGCTTCTTTAGCTTTTTGAACGGTCTTTTGAAGGTCGATGATATGGATCCCGTTTCTTGCTGTGAAGACATAGGGAGCCATTTTCGGATTCCATTTTCTTGTCTGGTGACCGAAGTGAACTCCGGTTTCCAGAAGGTTTTTCATGGAAATTACTGACATGAGTTGTTTACCCCTTTTTTAGTACGAAGAACAATGTCGCCACAAGTCCCAAGAGACTTGCAGGGGTAACTTGTGCTTCGACTTTAATTACGTAAAGTTCCAGCCGAACCGGTTCTTGTAAGAGGTAGACGGAGAGGATATGGACCCCAAAAACGTTGTCGATAATTACTCCGACTACGGCTCCGGCCAAGGTTCCTAATAAGATGGCTAATGCGATTTTGGCCGCTTTTCCGCCGTCCATAGGTCGTTTCGGGCTGGCAGATACCAATTTTTCAGGTCGGACCGAAGGGTCAATCCTTATTAGGCAGGATCATTTCGCAGTTACCTTCGAAGATCACTCCGTCGGCAATTTGCAGCTTTGCAGTCTTGATGTTTCCGTTTACTTTTCCGCTAGGAAGCATTTCTAATCTTTGGGTAGCGATCACATTACCTGTGATCTCTCCACCTACGATTACAGTCCCAGCTTTAATATTAGCTCTGACCTTTGCTCCTTCGCTTACTAATAGAAATCCTTCGGATTCTATTTCTCCCTGGAATTCACCTGAGATTTCCAAAGGTTTTTTGAAGTTCAGAATTCCTGAAAAATGGGTTTCTCTTCCTAATACAGTGGAGATTGTCCCGAATTCGGTTACAGTGCGGCTTGGTTTGGATGCGGTTGCGGCTTTTTTTGACATGATACCAGATTATTTCGTTTTCATCTCGAAAACCCCATCCCAATCTTCAGGTGGAGGATTCGCGATAAATGCTTCGCAGCGTCCTATATATTTTTTAGAAGGCCCGTCGTTCGGAGTGATCTCAACTGCTTTTTTGAATAGTTCCCAAGCTTCCTTGAACTTTCTATTCTTGTACAGTGCGAGACCTTCGTCGTACAATTTAAGAGTTTGTTTAAAAGACTCGGTGACCATTTTAGCTCACTCCTTATAGAGAACGACAACTGCAGTGGAATAATTTTCCGCATGGCTGATGGACACGGAAACACCGCTATAGCCTTTCTCGAGGAACAATTCTTTCGATTTTCCGTGAAGTACCAATTCTTTTTTTCCGAAATCCTTCCCGAAAAGTTCGATTTCTCTCATATCGAGGATCACCTTGTCTCCGGGTTCTATGGCCTTGATGAATGCTTCCTTCACACAAAATCTTCCGCTAAGATGAGGGACAGGATCTTTTCTACCTGAGCAGTAAGCTATCTCAGTTTCTGAAAATACTCTTTTCAGAAATCTTTCTCCATGTTTATCGAGCAAGTCTCTGATCCTAGAATTTTCTACTATATCATTCCCGATGGTGATTTTCATTCTTCCTCAGGCTCCGGCAAAGGTTCTTCCGAACCCGGATCCGAGTTTCCATCTCCCCCATCTTCACTTCCGGTCCCACCTGATCCAATGTCCGGACGGACTCGATATAGGATGGAAATTCGATCCGGGAATACTCCCTGGATCTCTACGGATTTTAAACTAGGCGCTTTTTCCAAACGTACTTTTGCGACCACCGGTTTACCATCCGGAAGGATCTTTTTGGTTTTAGGATCGTATTTATGAGAACATACCACGCTAGCATTTAGACCTTTGATGATCTGGATACTTCTTAACGGAGTTTTGGATTGTAGTTTTACGGAAACTTCCTGTTCCGAAAATTCTGCTTCTAAACTTTTATCCAGGTTTTGGCATTTTACCGGAACACCCAGAACTATACTTTCTCCAGGGGTAGAAGAATCCGCTACGATATTCACTGTTACTGAAACTTCTTTAATATTATCCCTGTATCTTAAACCCGCAGGTAGATCCGGGACCTTAAATTTCTGAGTGAATGTTTTTGTTTTATCTTTCAAAGAGATAGAAGGTAGACTGACTATTCGCCCAACCTTATCAAACTCGGAAGGATTTCCTACAACCACCAGGCTCGTAGGCGAAACGAAATGAGAAGACTTAATATAATCTTTAGGAGGGTCTCCCGCAAGTTTAGGCTCAATTATAAGAGTCCTACTCACATTTGATTCTACTATGATCTTAACTTTTTCTTTTCCAGGGATTTTAGAAATTCTTAAACCTGGAGTCGTGCCCCCAAATCGGACCACGTTTACGATATTCTCCCCAGGATGAAGATCAGCGGGAGAAATATAAGCCTTTAAGGAAGGAGTGTAGAAGTTCACATAGTCTCGAACACCTTCTACCTTAACGGGAAAAGTAGTGTCGGATCCTTTAGCGATGATAAGCCCGCCACTTAATTTAGGATATTCTATCTTTATATTTACTTCTCTTACTAGAATTTTAGAATTTTGTAAATTGATATAGAATAATGTGGCAAGAATGATGGAGCCGAGTTTTGCCTGCCAGTTGTTCAGAAGAGCCTTAATCATGGGACTCCTCTACTTCTTCCGACTCAAACTTTTTGTCAGCATTCGGATTTCCCGGTCCTGCTTTTTTCTCATGGAGGATCGTGTTCAAAAGATTTTTTAATTCGATCGGTTTTACAGGATGGATCATTTCTCCGTCGTGACAGACCGAAATTTCTCCGGTCTCTTCCGAAGTTACAACGATCACTGCGTCCGATTCTTCTGCGATACCGAGCGCCGCTCTATGTCTTGCACCCATTCTTGCATCGTCCAAATTCGTGGCCATCGGTAAGAAAGCACCCGCGCATGCGATCCGGTTCTGTTCTATGATGACTGCTCCGTCATGAAGTGCAGTGTTCTTTTTGAAGATTGTAAGAAGAAGGCTTGTGGAAAGAATTGCATCCAACTGAACCGCTTGCTCTGCGATATCTTTAAGACTATGCTCTCTAACGATCGCGATCAAAGAACCGGTTTTGTTTTTAGCCATGATCTTAGATGCTTCTACAATCTCATCTAGGTCGGTGGCAGTTTTTAAAAGGAAAGGACGAAATAACCTAAGTCTCGCCATATCACCGGTAATCTTACGAAGTTCAGGCTGAAGAAGAACTATAATCGCAAACACAAGTGCCGGGCGGATATTATCGATAATCCAATCCAAAAGTTCAAAATTCAAGGTTTGAGCAAAAATCCCAAGCACCCAAATAAGACCGATCCCCAAAAGAAGTTGAACCCCTCTTGTCCGACGAATGGTGGAATAAAATTGATAAATTAAAAAACTAACGATCAGAATATCCAGGATCATCACGATCCCGAACTTATCACTTTGGAATAAACTGATGTTTTTTAAAAAATCCATTCCTGGAACCTTATAACCCTAATACGGAAAACATATCATAGAGGCCTTTTTCTCTTCCGATCAAAAATTCGGCGGCCTTAACGGAACCGACTGCGAATGTTTTTCTGTCCTGGGCCTTATGAGAAATTTCCACTCTTTCTTCCGGAGTAAAAAAATAGACAGTATGATCTCCGATCACTTCTCCCGCTCTGAGAGTATGGATCGCGATTTCTTTAGGATCTCTTTCCGGTAGAATTCCATGGCGACCATGTACAATATTCGACTCCGTCCTTGACAGAGTCTCCAAAAGGATCGCTTTCAATTTTTCTGCAGTTCCGGAAGGAGCATCTTTTTTATGACGATGATGTATATCTTGTATCTCGATGTCTGCCAGATCTCCCATCACTTTTGCGGCGATCTCAGTCAGTTTAAAAAGAAGATTCACCCCGATGGACATATTAGGAGAATACACGATCGGAATACTTTTAGAAGTTTCTTTTAATAATTCTTTATGAGTTTCTACAAGACCGGTTGTTCCAACCACAACAGGTTTTTTGAATTCCTTACAGACAGCTAAAACGTCTGATAGAACTTCTCTAATAGAAAAATCGATTACAGTATCTGATTCAGAAATGGATTTAGAAAGATCGTCCGAAAACAAAATTTCATTCTGCTTGAGTCCGGAATGTAAACCGGAATCCAAACCTAGATAAACGGAACCCTTACCTACTACCGCAGCGGAAAGTTCCGAAACTTTAGATTGAGAAAGGACTTGGATAATAGCCTTCCCCATTCTTCCAGAAGCACCAATGACTGCGACACGATTCTTGCGGGCCAAATCGAATTCCTTATTTATAACCTTTTGCTAATAGATCGGAAACCGTTTTTTTCAAACGATCTGCTCCGGGACCGGCGCTCAGAGAAGTCATCGGAAGACGGATCTCACCCGAACAGAATCCATGCCAACTCATCACTGCTTTGATCGGGATCGGATTTGTTTCTATAAATGCTAATGCAAATAATTCTATAAAATCATAATGGATCTTTTGAGCCGCAGCCATATCCCCTTTCTGAAAGGACTCCACTAATTTTACCAAACTTTCCGGAAATAGATTCGAGATCACAGACACCACACCTTTTCCACCTAAGGAGAGAAGAGGAAGAGTTAAGTTATCGTCTCCGGAAAGAACAGTCATCTTATCGCCAACCAAAGAGATCAATTTTGACATTTGTCCTAGATCCCCGGTAGCTTCTTTCATAGATCTGATTTTAGGATGTTCTGAAAGTCTAAGAACGGTTTCCGGTAATAAATTTACGGAAGTTCTTCCTGGAATATTATACAACATCACAGGAACAGAAGAATGATCTGCGATCTCTTTAAAATGAAGATACAAACCTTCTTGAGTAGGTTTATTATAATATGGATTCACTTGTAGAATCCCGTCCACTCCATCCTTACAGGCAGCTTCGGTCAGCTCAACAGCTTCTCTAGTAGAGTTGGAACCGGTGCCAGCCACGACCAAAATACGCTTTTTGACATGTTTCACGGTTTCGCGGATCAGTTCCGCGTGTTCTTCATGAGAAAGAGTAGGAGATTCGCCAGTGGTACCGCAAGGCACCACTCCGCTTACCCTTGCTTGGATTTGTTTGTCCAAAAGAGAAAAATAGGAATCATAGTCTATTTTCCCGTTCCGGAATGGGGTAATAATGGCAGTAAATACGCCTTGAAACATAATATATAAATTCCTGATCCCAGGGCGATTTGGCAACCGTTTAATAATGGCTCCGCACCTGGTCCATTCTCCAGCTAAGATAGATCAATACTCCCATTTCCAGGAATCCGGACCAAACGAATGTGGAAGGAATTCCAATCCGATCCGAGAAAAATCCGGATAAAATCCCGGAGAATGCAGGTACCAAAAGAAAGACCAAGCTATAAAGAGAAAGTATCCTTCCCCTGATATGATTTTCAGTATTTTGTTGGATCCCAGCCGGAATCAAAGTAATGATCACTCCGGTCATAAACCCAAATACGAAAAAACAAACCGCAGTGAGCACCAGACTTTCCGCAAGAAAAGGAATGAGTGAGAATAGAAAACAACTGAAAAGCGCCGTTCCGAAAAGAATATGCCCCTTCTTCCTTAAACCATGAAGAAGAAAAGTAGCTCCTCCTCCGATCACAAGCCCGATCCCAAGAGCAGAAAGTAAGGCACCTCTTTCTCCTTCTCCTAATCCAAGGACTTCTTTAGCGTATTTAGGTAGAAGCACCTGGACTGGACCGACTAACAGAACCACTGCACCCATTAATAATAAGAACTGAGAAACTAATGTGGAATTTTTTAAATACTCAACCAGTTCCGAGATCCCGGGTCCTGAAGAAGTTTTACTTCTTTCCCTCATCTGCACCGGGATCAAGACCAAAAAGAAAACACTTAGAATGTAAGCAGAACCTATGCTCATAAAAACATATTTAAAGGAGAAGTATTCCTTAAAATAACCCGCCACCAAAGGAGCAAGGCCATAACCGAAAAGAACAAGAGTGTTTAACCAAACGCTATGTTTTCCTATTTTAGAATGTTCTAATAGATCTCCCAGGATCGCAAATCTTCCGGGCATCACAAAAGAAAGTCCGATCCCGGAAAGAACCGAGGACACAAGAAGAAGATACGGTTTTCCGGGAGAGATCCATTCCAAGTGTAACGCGAGAGCCGCAAATCCGGAACCGCAGGCCATAGAGATTTGTGCCCCTGCAAGAAGCCATTTCCTGGAATATTTATCCAATAATCTTCCCGCAGTGAAACTTAAGAACAGAAGAGGAAAACATACAAAAAAGAATACCCAACCGGAAAATGTATCAGAATTGGAAATACTTTGGGAAAGAATAATGGCGGTATAATTGAACATATTTCCCGCAAGTAGGCCCAAGATAGAAGATAGATAATAAAAAAGAATCACGGAAGAAGATTGATAAAAATCAACTGCCCCGGCAAGCGCAATTCGGTGCCTTGGCGTGGGATAAAAATCGCTCAAATATCGCATTCCTGCTTGTTATTTGGAAGATGAAGTTATGCAAAACAGCTATATTGGTTTCGAGCTTTCTATTTTTCGCATGCGGAGAAGAGCCAAAGGATATCCCGAATTCATTCCTTTTTCCTTTATTACAAAATATTGACTTAACTCCAGGAACAAATCTCGCTCAGGTGAGCTTTGATACATTTACCGCAGATAACCAGCTAATTACTTCCTGCGATGTGGACAATTCTTCCGGACAAGGGATCATTGTAGATCTTCCCGACATTTTCCCTGCTAACTACGTGGTTAAAATCGAAACTGTACCTTCTACCACACCTTTTACATTTCCTGTAGGTGGAGCACTTGATCTATATTTAGGCTCTTCTCATAAACCGGATGATCCTACTAATTGTGTTCTGACCAGAACTTCCAATACCTTCTTTAGATATTCAGCAACTTTATCGACTAACTGCACTGTGATGAACCATACCTTTACTCGGCTAGAAATAGACTGCATCCCTAATTAAAGTTTACATACGGAAATTTTACACCAAAGCCCTTAAGTAGCATATCCCAGAAACGAACAGTGTTTAAGTTTATTTAGACTGCCATCCGGTCACCTGTTTTAGGGATATCCAAGTATATTATAAAAATTTAATTATATATCAAACATTAAATTCTAACAGTGTTCAGTGAGAGGTCACTCACTGTAATATTACGTATGTTCAATATAGACAAAATTATTTATAAGCATAATATAATTGAAAATTGACTTCGATATTCCAATATCCATGCTTTGACTCGAAGAGAATATAGAAATCTCCTTCAATAGAGAGTGGAGTTAATTTAAAAATGAACATTCGAAACTTTTGGAAAATCCTAAGCGGGACTTTCCTAATCGTGGGAGCTTCTACGCTTTCGGCACAAAGCCAAGCGCAAATGTTTTCCAGACCCGGAGTAATTGGTGACTCCTTAAGCCAGGGTTTTTATGGCGCAACTGTAGAAGAGAAAACTCAGAACTGGGCTTACCCTGTTTTAGTTTCCAAACAAGCCGGTTCCAACGTTTCGTATAACGTGTTAAAAGGACCATACTTAAATTTTGAAGACGTGCTCAAAGGTGATTGTGGGGTATTCTGCATCGCTGCTTCCATCATCGGTGGAAACGGATCTACTGTTGGACTTCCAACACATGCAGGGATCACCGGAGCGGATTACACTACCGTTTTACAAACTTCCGGTCAGTGTGAGAATATTAATGCAACTACTTGGGCCAAACAATGGTATTGGGAAACTTGGTACTGGTATACTTATCGCTGGATACAAGTTCCAGATTGCCAATCTCCGGATAAATTCCATCAATTCGGTTTAAGAAGTTCCGGAACTCAAATGCAAGTGATGCAAGCAGTTAAACCTAGCTTCCTTTTCGGAACTGCGGCTGCGAACCATGTTCTTTGTACTGCATTGAGCACTTCTACAGATTGTTTAGACCAAGCTAGATTTTTGAGAGATATTCGTTCCACAATGTCTAAAATGGCTGCGATCGGATCTATCAAAGGTGGGGTTCTATTCACTGTTCCGAATGTGACTTCTATTGCATTTTTGGAAAATTATAATGATCCTCAAGGAAGAGTAAACTATTCAGGCTTAAAAGCGTTCTTCCGTTCTTCAGTTTCAGATCCTTCTCAAGTTTTGGACAAAAATGAAGTAGCTACGATCACGAACTTCTTAACTTCCATAAACAATGAAGTGAAGGCTCAGGCTGTTGCTATGGGATTTGCATTAGCCGATCTTAAAGTTCTTTTTGACGACTTAAAAGAGAATGGACGTTTGATCAAAAGTCCTTCCGGATACAGCCCAGGTTATGCAAAAGCGAACTGGCCTCTTCCTGGCCAACCTGGTATTTTTGGCTTGGACGGAGTGCATCCGAATATGTATGGTCATTCCGTTTTCGCAAACGAGCTGATCAAAGCGATCAATTCCAAATACGGTTATTCTATTCCGCAAGTAAGCGAATACACCGCTTGGTACTACGATTCCTTAAATCGTAATCCGGTTGACTTGAAAAAATTCCTGACAGATACTTTGTTCGGGCAGTTTATTTCTTGGGTCATCGGAATTTTCGTATAAGAGTCTTTGGCTCTTTGAAGCTCGAGACAAAATGTTTATCAATTCCCGCTTATACGGCGGGAATTGTCTAAATTCGATTTTCTAATTTCAATTTCCTTATTATCATCATGCAATTCTTTCGTTCTTATTGGCCCTGGATCTCAGGCGCAGTTATTCTAATTATTTGTATTTTATTCATATTTTGGCCGGAAAGAAAAACTTCTGTTCCCAGCTTAGGGGAAGAAGCTTCCGAAATTGCAAATCGTAAATATGGTAACGGCGGCACTCTGGAATTTCCGGATGCTCCTCACCCTTTTGAAGAAGATCCTGACTTGGAAGGTCCAGCTAAAAGACTTTGGCCAACAGCTTTTAAAGAAAAGAAATCAGAGGAAGAAAGAGAAAAGATCAGAGAAGAATGGATCGATTTTGCTGCAAGATACCCTAAAAATATCTATATTCCAAGTGAATTCCGTTCTCAACTTACATCTGAAGATGAGAAAAAAGCAAGAGATCAATTAGATAAGGTTACTTCTGCAGAATCTAAATTTGCATTATCCAGGAATGAAGGAAAATACGCTCAACCTGGATCAGTTCCAACACGTCCAAGCGATCCGAATGTAACTCCGGAAGAACAGAAAGCTTACTTCTCCTATAAAATTTCCGAATTAGAATCCAGAATACAATTGGTCCAGTACGCGATCCAACAAGGCCGAATGGATACTTCTCAAATCCCTCAAGCAAATTCTGATATCGCTTCTTGGCAAAAGGAATTATTACAGTTAAGACAGGCTTCCGAATCGGTGCCTAGATAATGTTTATGAAGTTTAAAGTATATTCTGTTTTTATGATATTAAGATATATTCTAATATCTGTGACATGCAGCGCCATGGTTTTTGGTTTGACATTAGCATGTTTTGGTCCTCCTCGACCCGACCTTCTACCTGAAATCCAGGAAGAAGAAGTCCCAAGCCTAGAACAAGTAGTATCCGATCTCAAAAGCCAAAATCCGAGAACAAGAGCCCAAGCAATCTTGGAGTTAGCCTCCAGAAACGAAAGAAAGTTCATCCCTATTGCTCGAGAATGGATGAGATCATCGGAAGAAATTACAAAAGGCCCGGCAATCTTAGCATTAGGGATCTGGAAAGACAGGACTTCTCTTCCTGAAATTTTAAACTTTTTACATCCTAAATCGGGAATTGATATAGGAACAGTTCTGGAAGCCATCGCAAGAATGGAAGATCCTCAGGCTGGAAATCGAGTAGCAAATCTTTTGAACCAAGAAGATTCGAATATTAGATTATTAGCTGTGGATACTTTGGTCAGAATCAATGCAAGACAATCCGGAAAAATTATATTAGCCTCCGCAAAGTCCAATAAAGATCCGGATAAAGCCAAAACATTCGCCATGGCATTAGGAAAATTGAATGTTATTGAAGCCGAAGATTACCTTATAGATCTATCTTCTCATTCGGAGCCTGGACCCACTTTGGCGGCAACCTACTTGGCTTTAGGAAAGATCAGAAGTAAAAAATCCATTTCACTTTTAGTAAAAGCACTACAGGCGGATTTTGATAAAGGAAGAGAAAATTCCACCATCGCTCTTGTAGATATCAAAGATCCAAAAATTTTACCTTTGGTCCTTCCTATTTTAGAAAACCAAGACAAAGAAATTCGGTATAGAGCAGCAGACGTTTTAATAGGAGTTCCAGATCCCGGATTTTCGATCAGAATTTTAGAAGTTTTAACCAAAGGTAAAACTTTAGCAAAAGCACCCGCTTCTCATGTTTTAGGTCGTATTAAATTTTCAAAAGCAAGAGAAGAAATAGAGAAAACATTATTAGATCCTAATATTCCGGACAGGGAGATTATAGCTCAATCCTTAGGATATTTAGGTGATAAAAAAAGTATCCCAGTACTTGTTAAAGTCCTACAAGAAGATCAAACAGAGGCAAGATACGGAGCCGTTTGGGCGCTGGGTGCCATAGGCTCGGAGGAAGGACTTCCTTATGTTGAAGAAGCTTGCAAGTCTAAAGATCAAAAATTGGCTAAGATCGCATCCGAAAGTTTAGGAATGATAGCTTCTCCTAAATCTATTTCTCTTTTAGATAGAAAAACGGAGGATTTTCCGGATTTAGCTCCGATCACTCTCGCAGCAATCACCTCAATTCCCGGAGAAGAGTCCCGCAAAATTTTGGAAAAATATGCCGAGAGCGAAAATATCAATCTACACCAAGTGGCAGTTTCTCAATTAGGAGCCAAAAAAGATCCAGCGAGTGTTCCCGTTTTGATCAAACTATTGCAAGAAAATTCCACTTCTCGAAATAGAAAGCTCATCGTTTCCGCATTAAGATCGGTGACCGGACTGAAGTTCGCTTCCAAAAATGAATGGGTGAATTGGTATATCGTAAATTTTTCTAAAAAACATCCGTAAGTTTTAGAAGGATTGGATGATTGGGATCGATCACTAAGGCTCTTTCTGCGAATTTTTTGGCTTCTTCCGATTGGTTTAAGTTTTTATAAATATCCGCTAAGTTGATCAGGTTATTTAGATAACTTTTATCCAATGTATAGGCGATCTTTCCGAAATATTCCGCCTTTTGAAAATCCTTATTCAATTTACTGGAATAAGACGCGTAATACTGGGATTCCAATCTGTTCGGATTTAAATTCGCAGCTCTTTCAAAAGATTTGGAAGCGGAAGAAAAATCTCTTAGCTTCAAATAAGATTTTCCTAGTAGAATGAAAAATTCCTCTCTATCGGAGAAAATCGTTTTGTATTCGTTTAGATAATCGATAAGAGGAGAATAAGACTTCTTCTTATAAAGAACTTTCGCCTGTTCTAATACTTCATTCAGAGTAATTTCGTTTTTTAGCTGAGGATCTACGAGGAATTCTAATCTTAAAAGAGTGAAATCGTCCGTCAATTCCCCAAATTCCAAAGTTTTCTCGTATATCCCCTTTAGATCTCCGTTCGATTCTTCTACGGTTCTTAAAAATTTGGTCTCGTCTTCGTTTACGATCCTTCCTCTATCATCGTTTCCTATCAACACATCGTCTTTACCGTCCGATCCCAATATTAGTACATCATACTTTTTTAATTGAAAAAATTTGACGAAGAAGTTCTCCTCATTCCCGGGAATACCTATCTTACGTAAAGTCAGTTCATTCTCCAAAAATCCTGCAGATCCATCTCTATACAATACAGGCCAAGGATGTTCTGCGTTGATATAATAAAGCGCCCCGGTTCTTTCGTTCAATAAACCGATCACTACGGAAATATACATAGATCCGTCAAAAGATTCGAAAATACCTTGGAGTTCCAAAAAGGACTCCCTTAACCAAGATTCAGGAGTTTTAGAATATCCACCGTTACGATTGGTCCTGGTTAATAAGGATTGGAAAACGGTTCCCATCACGAGCGCCCCGCCCGCACCTTGGATGGATTTTCCCATTGCGTCTCCGTTAACGAATACTGTGTATTTTTCTCCTTGGATGGAAATATTTCCGGAGATGCTAATATCTCCTCCAATTTCATAATGTTTCTCTTTGAACAAAATTGCCTTTTTTTGTTTAGAAAAGAAATCTATCTTCAAAGAAGGGCTGGCAGTATTATTCGTAAACAATGGACGAATTAGCAGAGAAGTTAAAAAATAATCTCCATCCTGCTGGGTTTTCAGTTTGTTCACATTCGCCAGGGATTCGTTTAACTCTTGGGTCCTTTCCTCTACTTTTTGTTCCAGATGTTCATTCAATTCTTCTACTTGTTCGTTCAATCTTACGAATTTATTAGCAAGGATAGTGGCAATACTTATAATAAAGAAGAAGAATGCGTATCCCACGGTCCTAGGAAAAACAAACAAGTTCCGATTGGACATAGTGTCCAAAATTGTGGACAAGGCCACAACCGAAACTCCGATCAAGATGAGTAATGCATCCCTATCTTTTGTCCTGATCTTATGGATCAAATAATAAAAGATCAGGACCATATAAGCGGCCCAACCCAACTGCACCGCGGAACTATTTAGCTTATTATATAAAATTACATTATTCGAAAGAATATAGAATATTATAAAAATTCCGTAAATCGCATCCAATACATTGATAAATTTACCTCTCGGAAATTTAAAATAAGATCGGATAAAATTCGCAAATATAGGGATAAGGGCGGTCAGAATAATATATTCTGTTTTTTTCATGTACAAAAACGGAATTCCCAGCTCATATTTGATCTGGTTCCTAAGAAATTGATAGATCACTAGAAAGATGGTAAATAATCCGAAATACAGGTTTTCGGTATCCGTCCTTCTTCTCATGAATAAAAATAGAAAATACCCTCCTACCGTAAGATAGATCATCAATAGTGCTATCTTGGTATATTCCGCCCTATAGTAATCCCCTCTTATAAGAAGTGTATCTCCTATTTCGGTCCGGTCTTGTTCAATTCCTGCTTCCGGATGAAAATATTTTTTCACTTCTATAACCAGTATATTCTCTTTGCCGTTTCGGATAAGCCCGGGAGGAATAGAGTATATTCTAATTTTATCATATGCTTGGGGTTCAGACGAATTCATGTCCCCGGTCTCTCCGATCAGTTTCCCGTTTAGATAGGTTTTGTCCTTATCCGTCAAGGTTCCCAACCGAACTGAGATCCCCGCTGCCTTCCAAGTTTCAGGAGCGATAAACTTCTTAATTAAATAAACCTTATGAATCGATTCCTCGGACACCCTATAAACTCCGGGAGCCTTGTATGGATTTGTTTTGGTTTCGGGAACTTCTCCGCTTAAATAGGAAAGAGAGAATTGTTTTGGATCTAAAGCCTCTTCCGTGATTTCCCAAGTGTGGGTATCTGCGGAATTCAGGCTGACAATCGAATCAAATGACGAAATCTTTTGGATCTCTTCCGTGAAAAGTAGGTTGGGAAAAAGTAGAATAGATATGAGGACGATTGCGGAACGAATCTGCATCGGGTTTTCCTTGGATTGAAAATTGGATTTCGAATCTACATGTTCTTTGATTTGGCGGGGCCTAAAGAACGATGTTCGGGATTTTCGGATGCGAGCTTTTCGTTTTTCAACTTGCGAACGTTAGCTTAAGGATCCGATTTTATACAATTCCCACAAGTACATTTTTGAAAGATAGATTACAACTCTGTGTCTAATAGTTCGCCCGAAAAATCCCAAAAAAATTTTTGAAGATCTTCCGAGCGAAAAGTTTTATATATCTTATCCGTAGATAGAAATAAAATAAAGAACAACAGCAATCAAAGGAGGAAGTCCTTGGATAATTGCGGCTCTTGCCATTGCAGGTTTAGAAACTAATAATACAAGCCCGGCCCCGAAAACAGAAAGACAAGAGAATGCTAAGATCGCAGGGGCATGACATGAATGTATCTCGAAAAAGATGGCTCCATACAATGCGCCGATCGCGAGAAACAAATTATAAAATCCTTGGTTTAAAAAGACTCCCTTCATCGCTTCCGCTAATTTTGTATCTGTGACTCCGAATCTTCTGTGAATACGAGGGCGCATCCATAATACACTTTCCATTATGAAGATCCAGACATGTAATAAACCTACGATAGCTGCTAAAATTCTTACTGCTAATATCATTCCCATTCTCTCCCAGGATATAAACCCCGGGGAGTTTTAATTCAGTATTCTTTTTTGTAAAGAGGTATTTGTTATCAGTAACCTTATAGGAAGTCTCGATATTATATATACCCAACACGAGATCACAGGCTAAAACTTATAAGCTAATTTTTTCTAAATTTATAAGTTTGGACATTTTTTAATATTGAAATTTCCTTTAACTGAATCTAAATACAATGTCGATTCATGCCGTTTTGGCAAATAATAAGGAGAAAAGATGCTAACAGGGAAAAGAGTTTTGATCTGTGTATTATTTTTCCCCATAGGTTTATTTGCTAAATCCATAGAAGTGATAGAGATCTTCTCACAATCCCCACCTGAAAATTTAAGTCCTAAGATAGAATATAGATATTTAGAGAATAAATTCCAACACTGCAAACCAGAGACACTTCTTTCCTTGGACTCAATGGAGTGGCACCAGAACACAAGCGAGGTAGTTCGAGTCCCTCGGAATAATTCGGGAAATTGGCTCAGATTCAGGATCGTCAACTTAAGCAAACATCCTGTTATCAGGACCTTATCCCTATATTGGTTGAATCTACCGGAAGCTGAACTATGCTCCATTGATTCAAAAGGGAAATATGAAGTATTTTATTCCGGAAATGAAACTTCTACTTTATTCGGTTTCCGCTCTTTACTTCCTCATTTTACGATCCAACTCTCCCCACAAGAAGAAAAGACTTATTATTTATTTATCCAGACAAACGAAAACATTCAATATCCGATCAGTCTTTTATCCGAATCCGACTATGAATCACAGATCCATATCAGGTCAGCGATACTTTCTTTCGGATGTTTAGCATTAATTGTCTCCTTATTATTTTGCGGATATTATTATCTCAAAACGAAACGAAAACTATTTATAACATTACCTATCCTTTTTATTTCTATCTCACTCACGATCTACTTCCTGCATGGAAAAGAATTTTCTTCCATCTTCAAATCTGATCATTCTATTTTGAGACACAGTTTTTTTTTATTCTTGGGAATGACACACCTCTCTTTCTTCTTATATCTTGCTTCTTGGTCGATCGAAGAAGAAGGAACAACCCACAGATCGCCTTTTTTCGGGATCTCCGGCCTTTTAGGTTTATTTTATCCTCTAATAGTTTCTTTTGATTTTTGGTATGAAAATCGGATTTGGATATTGATCATAAATTACGGAGTGATGATCCACTACTTCTACAAAATACATTCTTCTCTTTTTGTATTTAGATCATATAGTGAGATTTGTTATATCGGGTCTTGGGCCGTATTTTTTCTATTCAGTGTTTTTAAAACAGTATTCCAGTTCGAATTTTATCCATACAATTGGCTTTCAGCATACGGGATCATCTTCTATATTCCTATATTTTTCATCGTATCTTCATTTTTGGCCAGAAAAGTTACTAATAAATGGGCGGTTGAAAAAATTCTACTGAAACGTTCTCATCTGACTTCCGTAGACGTAAATGCCTGCATAGAAAATCTAATGAGACTTTTAAAAAGAGAAAGGATCTATCTAAAACAATCCTTAAAGGAAGAGGATGTAGCAAAAGAAATAGGCATCACCGTCCACCAACTTTCCGAGATCATAAATACGGAATTTAAAACCAGTTTTCCTTCCTTATTAAACCAATACAGGGTAGAAGAAGCCAAGTTTTTACTGATCGAAAACCCGAATGAAACAACCTCTCATATCGCAAAACTTGCCGGTTTTAGTTCTCGTTCCTCATTTTATCTGGAATTTAAAAAAGCAACCGGTAGCAATCCGAATAATTTCAGAAAAACCAATCCTTTTTATTAAAAGTGGCAAATAACGTAACCGACGTAATCTTGTCCATTAATTATCCATGATTTAAGAAAAAATGTTTTACATTTTCATCTTTACAAAGTTATACAAATTCAATGCAATTGGTCCTGCATAAAGAAAATTTAAAGTTCTAATTTCAGAGCCACTCTATATGCAAAATATTTAAAACACGCTCTGTTTTAATAATGGCATTCAGATTAAACCTACATAATCCAATTTTAATCGTAGAGGACCAAGCAGAAACTCGAGATCTTATCGCAAGACTAGCCAGGAGTTTCGGGGTAGATGCGGACACAGCCCCGGATGGACAAGCCGGCTACGAGATGGCGGAGTCCAAGGAATATTCCCTGTATTTAGTGGATCTGGAAATGCCAGTCATGAACGGATTCGATTTTATAAAAAAGATAAAAGAAAAAAAGCCCGAGTCCTTATTCATCGTAATTTCTGGAAATGATGTCCCGGAAATCATCATCAAAGTGATGAAATTAGGTATATTCGATTATATTATCAAACCGATCGACAGAGAAAGATTATACCAAGTGCTGGATAGGATTTCAGAATTTATACGATTAAAAGAAAGTGAAAGGATACTAATACAGGAAAACGAAGAACGTCTTAAGGCCCAGCTGAACTGGATCCTATACAAACAATCCTGGCTTACCGATCTGGAAAAAAATATAGATCTTTCCAAGAGCACACTCAATAATTTAAAACAAAGTTTTTTTAGCGGAGGAGGCTTTGGGGCAATTGTAAGTATAGTAGAAATACTCCAAGCAAGCGCTAAAAAAGATAATTCATCTTATAATTTTTCTTCCGATGTAGTCGAATTACTTTTTGAGAATATTTATTACACGAAAAAAGGGCTTCGTTCTCTCGAAAAAAGTTTAGAGATACTTAATAAAAACTTCCAAAATTCTTTCCAAAAAACGAATAGCGAGCAGATACACGATCTATTAGAAAGATCCAGATTAAAATTAGAGAATTCTAACCAACAATATAAGAAAAAAAAGAATGTAATAATTCCTCAGATTTCACTTCCTACGAATGGATATGATATAGATGCGGATCCGGATTCGCTCGGTCGGATATTTACGGAACTATTGATCAATGCTTTAAAATATTCCTCCAATAATTCGGTCATAAACATATATATCTCCATTTCAGGGGGATACTTGAATATCAATCTGAAAAACGAATTCGATCCACAATCTATCCCAGGTATCCCTAAAAACAAAGAACTGCTGGTCAAACAACCATTCTACAGACTTGCCGGCTTTGTGGATGAAAATTTGGAAGAAGAGGAATATTTTACCGGTTTAGGATTGACGATTGTGGACTTCGTAATAAAAAAACATGGCGGGATTTTCTCAATACATAATGTTATCGATCATACTCTCGGAGAAAAACCTGTAGAAGTAGTACTCGCCACAGTTTCCTTGCCTATCCTAGATTAATGTTCGAAACTTCAAATCTGATCCAATATTTAAAAGCTGCCACGATCGCTCAACTGGGCTTTCTGATCTTAAACTTTCTAATCCGAGTAAAACTAAACACTCGTAGCATACTCGGAAGTTTGTTCACTTCTTCTCTTATCGCTTATTTTATCTGTCCATGGTTAGACCATTCTACAAATATATTCTTTCTGATCCTTGTACATACAGGTTGTTTTTCAGTTTCCATTCTTTTCTATCTATTCGTATCGAGCCTATTCGAAGATGGATTCAAACTGAAAGTATGGCATGGAATACTATTTTTTTCTCTGAATATATTCTGCTTTTATGTTTTCCTCGTCTCAGATATCCGAAACCAGACTTCCGTTTTTTCTAATATACTATTCAGCATGCCTCAGGTATTCTATCTTGGACTGATCTTACTTACCTTAGGAAAAGTTTTAAAAGATAAGAATATAGATTTATTAGAATCCAGAAGAGAATTCAGGGTTATCTTCTCCTGGGTAACAGGTCTTTATAGCATGTCAGTCGTATTGATGGAAGTGATCACCAAGGACGCAGGGTATTCAGCTCAATTAGATCTGATCAATTCTTCTTTCATATTTATATTGGTATTTTTTATTTCATTTCGGATTTTCCAATTCAGAGAGAATGTATTCCCAAATGGAGAAATACAAGAGGAAGAAACAACCGAAGAACCTTTAGACGAGGGGTTAGTCAAAAGACTAGAGTCTCTCTTAAAAAACCAAAAGATATTTCTACAAGAAAACCTGACCATTTTAGCTTTGGCCAAACAGTTAAATGTCCCGGAGAAGAAGGTACGTAAGCTCATAAATAAAGGGCTGGGATACAGAAACTTCAACGAATTCCTGAATTATTACAGAATACAGGAGGCAAAGTTACTACTCTCAGATCCGAGCAAAAACGATTTCCAGGTGCTTAGAGTCGCAATGGATTTAGGCTACGGTTCCCTTGCCCCGTTTAATAGAGCCTTTAAAGAAATAGTAGGAATGACCCCCAGCGATTTCAGAAAACAAAACAATTCCGCAAAATAGCCGATCGAATCCGGAATCGATCAGATATTGTCCGAAATCCATCGGATTCATTTCTGAAAAAATGTTTCAATGATCCATCAAATCCTACACAGGAGCAAAGGATCGAACATGTGCTTTCACAAACAATTATTTCAATACATGATGGATTTGGTTCCCCAAATCCCAATCATATTCCTAATAGATTTTATAAGATACTTTCTATTCGCGGGTATCGCGTTTTTGGTCTTCTATATTTGGAAACATCCTTTTCAGTACAGGAAGATCCAAGAGAAGAAAGCTAAACCTTCTCAATTTAGGAAAGAATTTTTATATTCCGTTTCTTCCGTAATCGTTTACACCTCTGTAACTCTGATCGTATTTCTGTTTAGAAAATACGGTTACTTTAAGTTTTACGAACGTATTGAGGATTATGGTTGGGGATACCTGATCGTAAGCACGGTGCTGATCTTAGGCATCCAAGATTTTTATTTTTACTGGACTCATAGATTAATGCATACTCGTTTCTTTTATAAAAGAGTCCATAAGCTGCACCATGATTCCACCACACCTTCTCCCTGGACCGCATACTCTTTCAGTCCTTGGGAGGCATTGATCCATTCTCTGATCATGCCGATCGTTGCTTTACTATTTCCTGTCCATCCTCTGGCTTTGATGATCTTTATGACATTCCAGATCGTACGAAATGTTTTAGGTCATAGCGGTTACGAAATTTTTCCGAACTGGATGGGCACGAATAAAGTCCTAAAACTGGTGAATTCAAATACGAACCATGATATGCACCATCAAAGTTTCCGATATAATTACGGACTTTATACGACTGTTTGGGATTATCTATTCGGAACAGTTCATCCGGAGTATGAAAAAACTTTTGCAGAGATAACTTCTAAAAAACCGGAACAAAAAAGAAAAGAACTACAGGAAAGTATCTGAACGAAATAAACTATTCTATAGATCGATTCGTATCTGAAACCGGATGCGAATAGATCTATAGAATTTCAGGCAATGTATATAAAGGAGAAAATCCTCCTCCGGGAGTCCTGAAATTTGTAGTCTGTCCTTGGTACAAGCGGCTGGCTAAAAGTAAGATCTCATCATTATAAATATAAGTCCTTATATCCATTTTTAACTCTCTTTCTTCTCCGGAAATAGATGTGACTCTAATAGAAGGAGGGATATATTCTTGACTTATATACTCCCCATTTACGATTTCAGAAAACTTATTCTTAGTAAGTTTTCCTCCATAATAGACCGCCTTACTGCCGAAACCTTCTTTAGGTTTAAAGAAGATACTTTTTCGACTTTCCCATAGATCGCTCGCATTCGCCGAGCTTACAATTTTGGTAACCGGAATAGCAGATCTTAAGATTTCCGAATCCTGTTTATTAAGACCTGCATTTATAAGAAAATCATTATCCGAAAGAACGTTCAAATTCGTTTTCCGAGCGTATAAGTCATAGTCGATTGGGTTAGGAGTGACGATTACTTTTCCACTCTTCCAGGCTTGAAAAATTTTCAAATTCGGATCTTCGGATAAATGAAAATCGGTCAATCTATTATATATTAAATCGATCCTCTTTCCTTCGAAATAGAGTTCTTCTCCTATCAATTCTATCTGATCCGGATCTAAAATTTCAGAGTGAATTCCTTTGGATCTAAATAGATCTCTAAATAGTAAAAATTCAGGATATAAGAATTGGTTGGAAGGACTTTCGTCCACGATAGCGATAAAGTCAGGTCGTCCTATTCGTCCGTTGGAGCTCCATTCATCAAGAAAGATAGAATAGAATCTTTCCTCTAAAGTTCGGAGAACTTCCACATTAGGCATAGCAATATCAACGACCTTACAGCATCTGATCTGGGCTTCTAAAAGTTTTAATTGTAAATAAGCCCCGCCCGCGTTCGTATTAATCTCGATGAGTTTGGGACCTTCTTTCGTATAATGAAAATCTAAACTAAGAAAAACTCCCCCGGTAGTATTCCCTGCCCTTTCCCTGGGATCATAATCCGACAAAATTCTATCTCTGACCTCGGGTAAACGTAAAGCGTCCCGGATAGAAGTCAGAATTTGCTCGATCCTATTTTTATCAGAAATATTGATAAAGGAGGGTGTTTCGGAATAAAAATGAGCTTCTTCACTCAGACGTTCTTTATTCAAAGTAGAACAAGAACATTTTTCATTTAATATTTCTGCTAAGTTAGTTTCCATTCCATTATCCGCTATACAACCTTAGACATGATCCATTACAAAAAGAAGTTCCCTCGCAATCGTTTCACATGTTTCCAGGTATTTTTCTATAACTTGAGGAGTGTCGTCAAATTCCTTGGGATCTGAATATGGAAGACTGATCCTCGCCCCTGCTCCGGGAACAAAAGGACAAGCCTCATCTGCAGAAGAGCAGACCATCACTGCTATAAATTTCCCTCTAGGATTTGCGGAATCTGAATAAAGTTTTGAATATGCAGCGATAGGGAGGAAATTTTCTTTATAAGAGACCCTGTATCTAGGATTATTTTCCGCTTCTTCTTCCTTCTCTATTTTGAACCCGATCTTTACAAGTGCTTGAACTGAGTTCGGATGAAAAGAAGTTACTTCCGTTCCTCCTGAATAAGACCCGATCCCGGAAAGTCCGAGATACTCTGCACAGACAAACGCAAACATTTGTGCAACTTGGCTACGACGAGAGTTATGAGTGCAGACAAATATCATTTCAAAATAATTCTGATCTAATTTTAATTTTCGAATCTCATTCGCGAAGTGGAGTAATATTTCCTTTCTTTCCTCCGAAATGAAAGACGATTCGTTTTCTCTTTTCTCTAAAAAAACTTTAATTGGATCGAAAAGGGAATTCATACTGCTCCTCTCTTCAGATAGAATTTCTGTTTGAATATTTTCGCGATCTCTACCAAAAAAACAAGGACTGGAATTTCCACAAGAGGCCCCACGATCCCTACAAACGCCTGTCCGGATGCGATCCCAAAAGTCCCAATCGCGACAGCGATCGCTAATTCGAAGTTATTTCCCGCAGCAGTAAAAGAAACCGCTACATTCCTTGGATAATCCGCTTTTATTAGAAGTCCTAGTCCGAAACTGAAAAAGAACATTAAAATAAAGTAAATCAGTAAAGGAGCTGATATTTTGAGAACATCTAAAGGAATATTGATAAGCGAGTCTCCTTTCAAACTGAATATGAATACGATCGTCAAAAGTAAAAAGATCAGTGTGATCGGAGAAATAGACGGCAATAATTTTTGAGTCGTCCATTCTTCTCCCTTAAAACGAAGGCTTAAGGTTCGTATTCCCCAACCGAGTAAAAACGGAATTCCTAAGTAGATCAAGACACTATATGCGATGTCCCAATAACTCACATGTATAGAAGAGTTCGTAAATCCTAAAGTCCCTGGAAGGATGCTTACAAATAAATACGCCAAAACTCCGTAAAAAAGAAGCTGAAAGATACTATTTAAGGCGACAAGACCGGCAGCGACCTCTCTATCTCCGTCCGCAAGATCGTTCCATACTAAAACCATCGCAATACAACGTGCGATTCCGATCAGTATTAATCCGATTCGATATTCCTGGTTTTCCGGAAAGAAAAGGAACGCCAACCCGAACATCAATAATGGGCCGACCACCCAATTTAAAAGTAGAGAATATAAGACCAGGTCTATCCGTCCGAACGCCCTAGGAATCCTCGTGAAATTCACCTTAGCCAAAGGAGGAACCATCATAAAAATAAGTCCGATAGCGATCGGAAGATTTGTCCCTCCGAACTCCGAACTTCTAATCCAATCAACAAAACCGGGAGACCAAATAGAGAAAGAGACCCCTATCCCCATAGCGATAAAGATCCAGACGGTTAGAAACTTATCTAAAAAAGATAATCTTTTTTCGGAAATGACATGAGAAGACATTAATCGTTTAATCGCAATATTGCGATTAATGTCAAGCGGTTTTAGCAGGAATTTCCGCTTTCGGGGATCTGAGAAAGAAAAGGAGCAAAATATCCTCCGATCTCCTCCCAAGTTTTTTTATTAATACAATAACAGATGGACGGACCGTCTATGGTTCCTTGTAAAATACCCACGTCTTTTAGCGCTTTTAGGTGTTGTGAGATCGTGGCCTGAGCAAGCCCTAGTTCGTCGACCAAGTCACCACAGATACAGGCTTTTCTTTTGAGAATGGACTCCAAGATCGCAATACGAGCCGGATGCCCGAGGGCTTTTGCATAAGAGGCAATCTTATTCTGCCGCTTATTAAATAGCTCTGTTTTGGTAATTCCCATAGATTGGATGTGGAATTAAGTTATGATAATTTCAATTCAAATTTTAAGCTATGGATTTGAATCCAGAAAACTAATCCACTCCCCTAACAAACAGTCGATTTCAATCACAGATATATTAAGTCACACAGGCTTCTTCTTCAATTGTTCTGTTTTTTTCCTTGACATTTACAAGCCCAAAAACCCTGGTGTAAGAAGCGTTGGTGTTCTGCTCTTATAGCGGAACTTAAAAGGGAACCCGGTGATGATTCCGGGACTGCCCCGCAGCGGTATTCGAGAACGAAATTCACATTCTGCACTGGATCGCGCGATCTGGGAAGCAGTGAAAATTAGGAAAAGGAAGATTCTTCCCAAGCTCGTAAGTCCGAAGACCTGCCAAAGCCCTTCATCCTAGAGAAAACGGATGTGGGTTTACCGGAACCTCGAGGGAGGGTTGGATGGTGGTTCGCGTTTCCTGTCCGTTTACGCCCTCCTCTCTTTCCAAACCCCCTCAAGGCTTCGATTTTCGACTCGCGAGGTGAGAGTTTGGAGCTTAAATATCCTATTTCCTTTTTATGTGGCCTGATTTGCGGGAATTTTTTCCATAAATCGCCTACGAATCATATATTACCTATTTCATATATAAGGTTTTTCTTATGAATAGAGAAAGCCTTGACCATCATTCCGTCAAACTCGAGCCGGGACTTGTTATTGAAACAAGACAGATCGAAATGGTCTTCCCTGAAGTTACCAATCATTATGGAACATTATTCGCTGGAGACGCATTGTCTTTTATGGCGAAAAGTGCATTCATCGCTGCTTCTAGATATTCTCGAAAAAAAGTCGTCGCTGCCAAAAGTGAACAAGTGGATTTTCGTGTTCCGGTCCGGCAAGGAAATCTGATCGAACTAATCTCAAGAGTGGTGTCCGTAGGAAATTCTTCAATGACAATAGAAGTAGAACTCTATGCTGAGGATTTTCTTAGCGGAGAACGCTATTTAGGTACGAAAGGAAAGTTCGTGATGGTCGCTTTAGGAGAAGATGGCCGCCCAACGAAAGTCCCTACCTTAATCCAAAAAGAAATAAATACATTATAGATAAATAATAAAAGGAATCGAACTACTATGAGTAAAAATAAAGAGCCCTACACTCCGGGTGAGAAACTTCGGGATGCGTTAAAAAAGGAATCACCTCTTCAGATCGTAGGCACAATCAACGCAAACCATGCGCTTCTTGCACAAAGAGCCGGTTTCAAAGCGATCTATCTATCTGGAGGAGGAGTGGCTGCAGGTTCTTTAGGAATTCCCGATCTTGGGATCACTACCTTAGAAGATGTTCTCATTGATGTACGTAGGATCACTGATGTTTGCGATCTTCCCTTGCTCGTAGATGTGGATACAGGATTCGGACCTAGCGCATTTAATGTGGCAAGAACCGTAAAATCCTTAATCAAAGCAGGGGCCGCAGGACTTCATATAGAAGACCAAGTTGGTGCAAAGCGATGTGGCCATCGACCGAACAAAGAAATAGTCTCCCAGGAAGAAATGGTCGATCGCATTCGGGCGGCAGTAGATGCAAAGACGGATCCTAAATTTGTGATCATGGCAAGAACCGACGCACTGGCAAACGAAGGTTTAGAGAAAGCGATAGAAAGATGTAAAGCATTCGTAAATGCAGGGGCAGACATGATCTTCCCAGAAGCCGTCACAGATCCGGAAACCTATCGTAAATTTACGGAAGCAGTGTCCGTTCCAATACTCGCAAACATCACTGAATTTGGAGCCACACCATTATTCACTGTAGATGAATTAAAGTCCGCCGGAGTCGGACTCGTATTATATCCGTTATCCGCCTTTAGAGCAATGAACAAGGCTGCAGAAAGAGTCTTTCAAACCATTCGTAAAGAAGGAAGTCAGAAATCCGTATTGGATACTATGCAAACCAGAAATGAACTCTACGAGTCGATCGGCTATTATGAATACGAAGATAGGTTAGATGCATTATTCGCTGCCGCTAAATCAAAAAACGGAAAAGGAGAAATTAGATGAAAGAGATGACTGTCGAAGCAAAGCCAACAAAAGGAAAAAAATCCGTAGCCCTTTCCGGAGTGGCCGCAGGTAATACCGCACTTTGTACGGTAGGTATAACTGGTAACGATCTTCATTATAGAGGATATGATATTCGCGACTTAGCAGAAAAATGCGAGTTTGAAGAAGTCGCTC
Source organism: Leptospira selangorensis (assembly GCF_004769405.1). Classification (NCBI taxonomy): domain Bacteria; kingdom Pseudomonadati; phylum Spirochaetota; class Leptospiria; order Leptospirales; family Leptospiraceae; genus Leptospira; species Leptospira selangorensis. The sequence goes on along the minus strand of NZ_RQES01000018.1, from coordinate 177,190 downwards.
ATCTTCTTATTCATGGGAGACTTCCAACAGTCTCAGAACTTCGCAGATATAAAGACAAATTACATTCTGCCGCAGGGTTGCCGAATGCGGTCAAGGTGGCATTAGAACAATTGCCTTCTAGCACCCATCCGATGGATGTGCTTAGAACAGGAGTGTCCGTCTTAGGATGTAATGTTCCTGAAAAAGACGATCATAGTATCTCCGGTGCAAAAGAAATCGCAGATCGTATTCTTGCTTCTTTAGGATCCATGCTACTCTATTGGTACCACTTCGCATATAACGGTAGAAGAATAGATTTAGAATCTAACGAAGATTCCATCGCTGGACGTTTCCTACATCTTCTTCATAGTAAAAGACCTTCTCTATTATCGACAAAGGCAATGCAGATCAGTCTCATTCTTTACGCAGAGCACGAGTTTAACGCCTCCACATTCACAGCGAGAGTCGTAGCAGGAACGGGTGCTGATCTTTACTCTTCTATCTGCGGAGGAATAGGAGCATTAAGAGGCCCGAAACACGGAGGAGCCAACGAAGTTTCTTTAGAGATCCAAACTAGATACGAAAATCCCGAAGAAGCTGAAGAAGATATCCTTAAGAGATTGGAGAATAAGGAAGTCATCATCGGGTTTGGACATCCAGTTTATACGATTGAAGATCCTAGAAGCGGAATCATCAAGTCGGTCGCCAAAGAACTTTCGGAAGAAGCGGGAACAAAGACCATGTTTGAAATTGCCGAGAGGATAGAAGGTATCATGGCAAAACATAAAAACATGTTCCCGAATCTAGATTGGTTCAGTGCGGTCAGCTATCATATGATGGGAGTTCCTACCGCAATGTTCACTCCTATCTTTGCTATCGCAAGAACCACGGGATGGAGTGCCCACGTAATAGAACAAAGATTGGATAATAAAATCATCCGACCTAGCGGAAACTATATCGGGCCGGATAATCTAGACTTCGTATCCATTGAAGATAGAACATAAAGAAAACTAAAAAAATTTATAAAGGATCAATCGCAAATATGAGCGCTACTATTCAAAATATCAAACAAGAACCAGACAAAGTAATTACAGATATCGTGGATTACGTTTTCAATTATGAAATCAAGAGCGAACTTGCTTACGAAACTGCAAGAAACTGTTTGATCGATACATTAGGATGCGGCTTGGAAGCTTTAGAATATCCTGCTTGTACGAAATTATTAGGACCGGTAGTTCCTGGAGTTAAAGTCAGAAACGGAGCAAAAGTTCCAGGAACTCCTTACGAATTAGATCCTGTCCAAGCCGCATGGAATATCGGAGCAATGATCCGCTGGTTGGATTTTAACGATACATGGCTCGCTGCAGAATGGGGACATCCCTCCGACAACTTAGGAGGAATTCTTGCGGCCGCCGATTGGGTTTCTAGGAACTCTATCTCGGTAGGAGGAAAACCTCTTTTGATGAAGGATGTTTTAACAGCAATGATCAAGGCTCATGAGATCCAAGGTTGTATCGCATTAGAAAATTCTTTTAATAAAGTCGGATTAGATCATGTGCTTTTAGTAAAAGTGGCATCAACTGCAGTTGCATCACAACTTTTAGGTCTTACTAAAGAAGAAGCGGTCAACGCAGTTTCTCTTGCATGGGTAGACGGTCAAAGTTTAAGAACATATAGACATGCTCCGAATACCGGGTCTAGAAAATCCTGGGCGGCAGGCGATGCAACTTCCAGAGCCGTACGACTTGCACTCATCGCTAAAACGGGAGAGATGGGATATCCTTCTGCATTAACCGCTAAGACCTGGGGATTCTATGATGTTCTATTCAATGGAAAACCTTTTCAATTCCAAAGAGAATATGGATCTTACGTAATGGAGAATGTACTCTTCAAAATTTCTTTCCCTGCCGAGTTCCATAGCCAAACCGCAGTAGAAGCTGCGATGCAAATCCATAACGAATTAAAAAACAGAGGAAATTCTGCAGAAGATATCAAAGAAATCAAGATACGCACACATGAAGCATGTATTCGGATCATAGATAAAAAAGGACCTCTTCACAATCCCGCAGATAGAGATCATTGTATCCAATACATGGTGGCAGTTCCTATTCTATTCGGAAGATTAGCTGCATCCGATTACGAAGATTCGGTAGCTTCTGATCCAAAGATAGATTTACTTAGAGAAAAAATAATCTGCGAAGAAGCTCCTGAATTTACCAAAGACTATCACAATCCGGAAAAACGTTCTATTGCAAACGCACTTACTGTGACCTTAAAAGATGGAACCATCTTAGACGAGGTTGTGGTGGAATATCCGATCGGTCATAAGAGAAGAAGAAAAGATGGCATCCCTCTTTTAGAAGCAAAGTTTAGAAAAAACTTAAGTAGAAGGTTTTCCGAAAAGCAAAGAAAAGCAATCTTAGAAGTTTCACTTGATCAGAAAAAGTTAGAAGCTACTCCAGTGCATGAATACGTAGATCTATACGTGGATCCGACATTGGGAATTCACCTGAATTGATCGTGAATCCTAAACTAAAAAACGAACCAAATTCTACGATCTCTCATTTTGAGAATCCGGAACCTGGGCCATTTCATAAAAAAATCTTAAATATGAGATGGCCTGGTATCCAACTCTATTATCCTCCGGTGAAATTCATTCCGAAGGAATCCAAATACGAAGATCTGGAAACCGCAGCAGATAGATTGAATAGGATTGCTCTTCATACAAGAGCGCATACACTTCTATTCGATCTGGAAGATGGATGCGCCAGAAAAGCATTGAGCAGGGAACTTCTCCGAAAAGAGATCCATATTTTCTCCGAAAGAAAATTCCAAACAGCGATACGGATCAATCCCTTCTTAACGGAAGAATATGAAGAAGACCTGCTCTTATTAAAAGATATAGGTGAATTCGTAGATGTGGTCGTTCTTGCGAAGGCTGGAGAACAATATGGAACGGCTGAAATACGTGACTTGTCCTCGTATTTAGTTGAAATTAATCCTTCTGCAACCGTCCAGCCTATTATTGAACATCCTCGCTCTTTAAAGCTCGCTGCAGAGATGATGCAATTTTCTACGGTCCAACATCTCATTTTTGGAATACATGATTTTTCTAAAGCAATGGCAATTCATATCAGTCCGGAGAACTGGTTAGAAGAATTAAAACCTTATCTTTACGATCTTCTAATAGAAGCAAGACAGGCTGGAAGAGGAATTATAGGTGGAGTTGATCCGATGATCAATGGAGAAGGCCTTCCGGACAATGCACAAGAAGCCTCTGACGTTCGAAGATGGTTGGATCTAAGAGGAGACAAAGCTTCCAGGATCGTATTCGAACATGCTACTAAAGAAATGTCCTTAGGACTCACCGGAAAACAAGTCATTCATCCGAATCATATCAATTTATGTAGAGCCGCATTCGTTCCTTCCCCTGGAGAAGTAAAAAGAAATATCCGAATATTGGAAGCGGCCACGGATGCAGGAGCTTTATTGGGAGGTGCGATCCGTTTCGAAGGCGAAATGTTAGATCCACCAATGTTTGGAAAAGCCTTACAAGTTTTGCTTAGAGCAAAGTCTTTAGGAGAATTACCTGAAGGCGGAGAAAGATTCGTCCTCTCCGTATTGAAAAACCTTCCCAATCGAGTCGTTTTAGAAAATTGGCCTTATGCGGGTTTTAATTAAAGAACTATTAAGAGGATATTATGAAAGATTATACAAAGGTTCCTGAATATTTCAATATAGGGGTAGCAGTAACAGACTCACACCTGGGAACTCCGATCGAAAACAGAGATGCACTCATAGTGGAAGAACCGGGAGAAAAACCCCAGGTCTGCACTTTTAAAGAACTGTCGATCCTTTCTTCTAAGTTTGCAACTATATTAAGAAATTTACATATAGGAGAAGGTTTTAGGGTGCTGATCCGCCTACCTAACTCAGTCGCTTACCCTACAACATTTTACGGAACGATGAAAGCAGGTGCCGTTGCTGTTCCCACTTCTACCTTATTAACTCCGAAGGAAGTAGGTTATTTAGCTTCCGACTCGGGAGCAAAAGTGCTCGTTATAGATAAAAAATCTTGGCCTCAATTTTCGGAAGAGTTATCTGGAAATTCCGAATTAGAATTCGTTTTTCTAACGGGAGAAGGTCCTCTCCCTCCTTTCAAAAACGGAATTAAGATTTTTGATCTATCCGAAAGCCTGGATCAATCCTTCCAGATTGCCGAACCTGTTCGCACTAAGTCTTCTGATCCAGCCTACTTAGTATATACATCAGGCACAACAGGTTATCCGAAAGGAGTATTACACGCACATCGTGCTTTAATAGGTAGACAACCCGCAAGCGAGTTCTGGTTCCATTTCCAGGATCACGACAAGATCCTTCATTCTGGGAAGTTCAATTGGACTTACGTCTTAGGAACCGCACTCATGGACCCGATGTTTAGAGGACATACCGTGATCGCATTCGAAGGAAAGAATGACGTATCGACATGGCTGGAATTGATCGCGAAATATGAATGCACAATTTTCATAGGTGTCCCTACAATTTACAGACAAATATTACAAAAAACAAATGCAACTAAGGCAGATGTGCCCTCTCTACGTTACGGAATGTGCGCTGGGGAACATCTTACAGACGAAGTATTGAAAGAATGGCAAACCAGATTTAAACTTCCTATCTATGAGGGTTTAGGTATGTCCGAGTTCTCGTATTATATTTCACAAAATAGATACTCCCTCATTCGGCCGGGATCCGCGGGAAAGATCCAACCCGGTCATAAGGTCAAACTCGTAGATTCTGATTTTCATGAAGTCCCTCCCGGAGAGGAAGGAATGATCGTGGTCTCAGAGGAGGATCCCGGCCTATTTTTGGAATATTGGAGACTCCCGGAAGAGAATAAATCCTCCAGAAAGAATGGATACTTCTTAACAGGCGATTATGCGAAACTGGATGAAGATGGATATATCTGGTTCGTTGGAAGAAAAGATGATATCATCAACACATTCGGATACAGGGTATCTCCTTACGAAATAGAAAGAGTGATGAAATCACATCCTGCAATTTCGGAATGCGTTGCCTTGGGCGAAGATATTGGAAATTCGAAAGTGCTCGTTTCTTTATGTGTCCTTCTACTACCGGATACGCAAGTTTCAGAATCGGAATTGATCGCATTCGGAAAGGAAAGGCTCGCAGAATACAAGGCTCCCAAAAAGGTCCATTTCTTCTCAGAGTTTCCAAGAACCAAAAATGGAAAAGTGCTTAGAAAAGAATTGGCACTTAAGATCCAACCCGCTGAGAACAATCCAGCGAGAGGATAAGATGAGAAGGATCCCGGAAAGTCATATCACCGAGGCAATTTTTCGTGCCTTACAATATATCTCTGCCTATCATTCTCCTGATTTCATAGAGTCCATGACAAGAGCCTGGAAAAAGGAAGAATCTTCTGCAGCAAAAAATGCAATCGGGCAAATATTAAAAAATTCTAAAATGGCTGCGATCGGCTTCAGACCGATTTGCCAGGATACTGGGATAGTAGTGGTTTTCGTAGAGATCGGAACAAAGGTCTGGATAGACACAGAACTTTCATTGCAAGATCTGATCAACGAAGGTGTCAGAAAAGCCTACACTTCCCCGGAAAATCCACTTAGAGCCTCCGTAGTAAAAAACCCCGAAAGTAACAGGATCAATACGAAAGATAATACTCCTGCAGTGATCCATATGGAATCCATACCGGGAGACGAGATCCATTTCTGGGTGGCTGCAAAAGGTGGAGGATCCGAAAACAAAGCCAAATTTGCAGTATTAAACCCGAGTGATAGTATCGTAGATTGGGTCCTTCAAAAAATTCCTGAAATGGGCGCCGGATGGTGTCCTCCAGGTGTATTGGGAATCGGGATCGGTGGAACTCCTGAAAAAGCGATGCTTCTTGCCAAACGTTCCTTACTAGATCCAATTGATATAGACAAGCTGAATGATTCTGATCCTGTCCAAAAGTTAAGAAAGGAAATTTATACAAAAGCAAACTCCCTCGGAATCGGAGCACAAGGACTCGGAGGACTTACAACCGTTCTGGATGTAAAAATCAGAACTTATCCTACCCATGCTGCTTCTCTTCCAATTGCATTAATACCGAACTGTGCGGCAACCAGACATATTCATTTTTCATTAAATGGAGAAACCATACCAGATTTCATTCCTCCACCTATCCAAACATGGCCGGATATGGAAGAAGATTCGAGAACAGAATCTAAAATCGTTGATCTCGATTCATTAACTTCTGACTCAATTTTGGATTGGAAAGCAGGAGATCGCCTCCTTCTAAGAGGAACCTTACTTACCGGTAGAGATGCAGCTCACAAAAAGATCGTGGAACTTCTGAGAGAAGGTAAATCTCTTCCAGTCGACCTAAGAGGAAAATTTTTGTATTACGTAGGTCCCGTGGATAAAAAACCGGGAAGCGATGAAGTTGTCGGACCTGCAGGCCCAACTACTTCCACTCGAATGGATAAGTTCACCGAAGAAATTTTAGAAACGGGGATCTTAGGGATGATCGGAAAAGCGGAAAGAGGAAATCAAACTGTGGAACTTTTGAAGAACAAAAAAAGAGCATACCTAATCGCAGTAGGAGGAGCAGCTTATTTAGTATCTAAGGCAATCCGCTCATCCGAGGTCATTGCGTTTCCCGAATTAGGAATGGAAGCAATTCATAAATTTGAAGTATTCGATATGCCAGTGCTAGTTGCAGTTGATACCTCCGGGAATTCTATTCATAAGACCGGCCCAGCCTACTGGAAACAAAAAATCGAAATAGCAAATGCAACGGAAAAAGGTTAAAAAGGATGAGCACTTCTCTTGAACAAACCTTATACAGACCGAGACGATCCCTATTATTCGTACCTGGATGGAAAAAACGTTATTTAGAAAAATCTAAAGAACTGGATGTGGATTCTCTCATTTTCGATTGGGAAGAATCAGTTCCTCCTCAAGAGAAAGAGAACGCGAGACATTTGGTAGAAGAAACATTAGGCTCCTTCGAGTTTTCTAAAAGAGAAAGAATCATTCGTATCAATCATTGGCAATCTCCTTGGTTCCAAGAAGACTTACAGACTTTAAAAAAGATAAGGCCTGATTCCGTAATTATTCCAGGAATCCAAACCGCCGAAGATATCAGTTTTGTTCTGGAAAAAATAAATTCCGTCTTACCAAATTTACCCGTTCTAGTTTTAATCGAACATGCGAAAGCAGTATTACAGGCTGAATCTATCTTAAAAACTTCGGAACAAATACTCGCACTAGTATTAGAGAACAATTCCCTATCAGCGAGCCTAAAACTTTATCCTTCTTCTGAAAGAGAAGGACTTCTTTTTTCCTTATCACATTTGGTCTTAGTTTGTAGAGCATATCAAAGAATTGTAATAGATGGTGCTTATCTAAACTACACCCAACCGGAAACTTTCGAACTTCATTGTAGGCAAGCTCGAAATTTAGGTTTCGATGGAAAGACAATCATTCATCCTAACCAAATCCTATACGCAAATGAAGCATTTCGCCCAAAAGACTCAGAAGTAGTCCGAGCAGAAAAGATCGTTTCCGCTTTAGAACAAACAAAACGCGAGGGATTCGCGATCTGTGTAGTAGAAGGCCATGTTATAGAACCGATCGAAGTGGAGAATGCGAACAGAATTCTCTCTTTGCACCGAATCCTGCAAAATCGATCAGAAGGTGAAATTTTTGCTTGAAGTACTTTCGGAGAAAAAGGAATTATGTCCCAACTCCGGGAGGAATTGAGGTGAGAATCCTCAGCTGACGGCGCAACCGTAAGTAAGACATAGATCTTACAAGTCGGATCTTCCCACGAAAGAATCGCCCGTACCCGATCTTTCGTTCCGAAAATTATTTTTTCAGGGCCCCGGACAATATGTTAGCGGGACCCCTCGTCTGGATTTTCTTATCCACGCGAACTCCCGCATAAGGAGTTCGAATGAAAACGCAAAACCTGGGCTATCCAAGAATCGGCAGCCAAAGAGAATTAAAAAAAGCAGAAGAAGCTTATTGGTCCGGAAAGTCATCTTTAGATGAACTGTTAAAAGTCGGAAAACAAATCCGTATCCATAACTGGAAATTACAGCAATCGATCGGAATCGATCTAATCCCCTCAAACGACTTTTCATATTATGATCAAATCTTAGATCATTCGATTCTTTTCGGTAATATCCCCGAAAGATATAAAGCCATCGAAGCGAATCAAAACCTTAATGCTTATGATCTCTACTTCGCAATGGCGAGAGGATATCAGAAGAACGGTTTAGATATCACCGCTATGGAGATGACTAAATGGTTCGATACGAATTATCATTATATCGTTCCTGAATTTAAGAAAGGTCAAACCTTCACTCTTAATTCTGAAAAAATTTTGCGGGAGTATCAGGAAGCGAAAGAACTAGAAATCGAAACGAAACCGGTCTTAGTAGGTCCAGTATCTTATCTACTTCTCGGAAAAGAAAAAGAGTCCGGCTTCCATAGGTTAGATCTTCTTGAAAGCTTACTTTCTAAATATTTGGACCTTCTAAAAGAATTAGCAAAACAAAACGTAGAATGGATCCAAATCGACGAACCATTCCTTGCTTTGGATTTAGATACAAGAAGTAAAGAAGCATTCCATTATGCTTACTCTGAAATCTCCAAAGTAATCTCCAGCACTTCTTCCAAGATCATGTTAACCACTTACTTCGAAGGTCTAAAAGAGAATACTCGATTAGCAGCTACTTTAGGAACGGCCGGTTTACATATAGACTTGATTCGTTCTCCTGAACAATTAATAGAAGTATTAGATCATCTCGATTCTAAATTAATTCTTTCTTTAGGAATTGTAGATGGGAGGAATATTTGGAAAAACGACTATTCTAATTCTCTAATACAAATTGGAAAAGCGGTAAATAAAATTGGCGCCGATCGAGTTTTTATTTCTCCTTCTTGCTCCCTACTTCACTCCCCTTGCGATCTCGATCTGGAAACGGATTCCGTAAAACTTACACCTGAGATAAAACAATGGCTTTCTTTCTCTAAACAAAAATTGGAAGAAGTTGCTACTCTCGCCGGTTTGACTTCCGGAATTTCAAATGAAAATCTTCCTGAAAAATGGAATAGGAACCAAGCAATCCAAAGAAGCCGCCAAGATTCCTCTCTCATTCATGACCTTAAAGTAAAGGAAAGATTGCGAAACATATCCCAAAAAGATATGAGAAGATCTAATCCATTTCCCTCCAGAAAGGAAAAACAAAAACAATCCTTAAATCTTCCTAGTTTTCCTACGACTACAATCGGTTCGTTTCCTCAAACCTCCGATGTGCGCTCTTGGAGAGCTAAATTTAAAAAAGGGGAAATTACAGAATCAGAATATACTTCCCTGTTAAAACTTGAAACTGAAAAAGCTGTGCGATGGCAGGAAGAAGTCGGACTAGACGTTTTGGTCCATGGAGAATTCGAAAGAAACGATATGGTCGAATACTTCGGAGAACAACTAAACGGTTTCGCTTTCACGCAAAACGGCTGGGTCCAAAGTTACGGATCTCGTTGTGTAAAGCCTCCTATCGTTTATGGTGACGTTTCCAGAACCGGGCCAATGACTGTTGAATGGAGTCGTTATGCACAATCTCTGACCCCCCTTCCAGTAAAGGGGATGCTTACTGGCCCTGTCACAATTCTGCAATGGTCTTTCGTTAGAGACGATCAGCCTAGATGGGAAACCTGCTTTCAGATCGGCTTAGCAATTAGAGACGAAGTAGTAGATTTAGAAAAAGCAGGAATTCGAATTATACAAATCGATGAACCTGCAATACGTGAAGGTCTTCCACTTCGAAAAAAAGATGAAGCAGCTTACTTGGATTGGGCAGTGAAAGCGTTTCTTCTTTCTGCAAGCGGAGTACAAGACGGGACACAAATCCACACACATATGTGTTATTCCGAGTTTAATGATATTCTATCAAATATCGCGGACATGGATGCGGACGTGATCACGATAGAATGTTCCAGATCTCAAATGGAATTATTGGAAGCATTCGGACAATTCAAATACCCGAACGAAATAGGTCCCGGTGTTTACGATATCCATTCTCCGAGAGTCCCCTCCAAAATTGAAATGGTGAAACTATTGGAAAAAGCCAAATCCGTTCTTCCCGAAGATCAGATTTGGGTAAATCCAGATTGTGGCTTAAAGACTAGAGGATGGGAAGAAACCAAAAAAGCTCTCATCGAAATGGTAGATGCTGCAAAAGAACTAAGAGCCGTGTCAAAATAAACGGACATTAGCCGCAAAAAATATTAGAAAAATAGGATAAACATGCAAGCAACTCGAGAAAATCCATTGTTGGACGAAAACAAAAACAGATTCGTGATACTTCCGATACGTCACCCGATGCTTTGGGAAATGTATAAAAAACACGAGGCAAGTTTTTGGACGGCGGAAGAGATCGATCTATCGAGCGACCTATCGGACTGGGAAAAACTGGCTGATGGAGAAAGGCATTTTATCTCGCATGTTCTGGCTTTTTTTGCGGCAAGTGATGGGATCGTGAATGAAAATCTGGCAGTGAACTTCATGAGAGAAGTTCAGTTGCCGGAAGCTCGTTGTTTTTACGGATTCCAAATTGCGATGGAAAATATCCATTCCGAAACTTATTCATTACTCATAGATACTTATATTCGAAATCCGGAAGAAAAGGAAAAACTCTTTCGTGCAGCCGAGCATATCCCCGCGGTGAAGAAAAAAGCTGATTGGGCCTTACGTTGGATAGATAGTTCAAATTTTTTAGAAAGACTGATCGCGTTTATGGCAGTGGAAGGAATCTTTTTCAGCGGAAGTTTCTGCTCCATCTTTTGGCTGAAAAAAAGAGGACTTCTACCCGGACTAACTTTCAGTAACGAACTCATTAGTAGAGATGAAGCACTACATTGTGAGTTCGCTTGTCTCCTATACAAAATGTCCCCCGAGAAATTATCGAGAGAACGAGTGTTGGAAATCATAAAATCGGCGGTAGAGATCGAGCAAGAATTCGTGACAGAAGCTCTTCCGGTAGATTTGATCGGAATGAATTCAGGGCTTATGGAAGCTTACATAGAATTCGTGGCGGATCATTGGTTAAACGTATTAGGATATTCGAAAGAATATTTCACAGAAAATCCTTTCGATTTCATGGAGATGATATCGCTGCAAGGAAAAACAAATTTCTTCGAAAAACGGGTCGGTGATTACCAAAAGGCCGGTGTGAAGGATTCCAAGAATGGCAAAGTGTTTTCGTTAGAAGAGGATTTTTAAAAAAGAGGGACCGGGAGTAATATCATGTTTGTAATCAAAAGAAACAGCAAAAAAGAAAGCGTCAAATTCGATAAAATCACTGCGAGAATAGAAAGACTAAGTTATAGCCTGAATCCTCTTGTTGATGTGACCACAGTCGCAAAACGTGTGATCGAAGGAATTTACGACGGAGTCAGCACAACAGAATTGGACAATTTAGCTGCGGAGATCGCTGCTTCCTTTACAGTAAAACATCCGGATTATGCAATCTTAGCTTCCAGGATAGCAGTCAGTAATCTTCATAAAAATACGACTAAATCCTTTTCCGAAACAATGAGACTTCTTAGCGAATATACCGATCCAATCTCCGGCAAAAAGACCCCTTTGATCGCGGAAGATGTAATGCGTATTATCGACAAAAATTCTGACTTATTAGATAGCTCGATCGTATACGACAGAGATTTTGGGTTCGATTATTTCGGATTCAAAACTTTAGAAAAATCTTATTTACTTAGAATGTCAGGTAGAGTTGTAGAGAGACCTCAACATATGTACATGAGAGTTTCGATCGGAATCCATAAGGATGATATTGAATCCGCAATCAAAACATATAATTATATGAGCGAACGTTGGTTTACCCATGCAACTCCTACTCTATTCAATGCAGGCACTCCAAAACCTCAGATGTCTTCTTGTTTTCTACTTCAGATCAAGGAAGATAGTATTGAAGGAATTTACGAGACAGTAAAACAAACAGCGAAAATCTCTCAAAGTGCTGGAGGAATCGGTCTTTCCATTCATAAGGTTAGAGCCACGGGAAGTTATATCGGAGGCACAAACGGAACAAGCAACGGAATCGTTCCTATGCTTCGCGTTTTCAACGATACTGCAAGATATGTGGATCAAGGAGGAGGCAAACGAAAAGGAGCATTCGCTATTTATTTGGAACCTTGGCATGCAGATATTCAATCTTTCCTAGATCTCAGAAAGAATCATGGAAAAGAGGAACTCAGAGCAAGAGACTTATTCTATGGATTATGGATTCCCGATTTATTCATGAAGCGAGTAGAGCAAAATGAAAGTTGGAGCCTATTTTGTCCGGACGAAGCACCTGGACTTCATGAATGTTGGGGAAAGGAATTCGAAGAATTATACGAAAGATACGAAAAAGAAGGAAGAGCGAAAAAGTCAATCCCTGCGCAAGAACTTTGGTTCAGTATTATGGATTCACAAATAGAAACTGGGACTCCGTACTTGCTCTATAAAGATTCAGCAAATTCTAAAAGTAATCAACAAAATTTAGGGACGATCCAATCCAGTAATCTATGCACAGAAATTATAGAATACACTTCACCGGACGAAATAGCAGTTTGTAATTTAGCTTCTATCGCTTTACCTAGATTTGTAGCTGATAATAGCTTCGATTTCGATAAGTTATACGAAATCTCATATCATGCCGCTAAAAACCTAAATCGGATTATAGATCGAAACTATTATCCCATCCCGGAAGCTGAAAAATCAAATCTTAGACATAGACCAATCGGATTGGGAATACAAGGACTTGCGGACGCATTCATTCTTTTACGCCTTCCTTTCGAAAGCGAAGAAGCTCGAAAATTAAATCGTGATATATTCGAGACCATTTACTTTGCCGCGATGACCGCAAGTAAGGATTTGGCAAAAGAATTCGGACCATATGAAACGTTTGCTGGATCTCCTTTATCGCAGGGAAAATTCCAATTCGACCTATGGGGAGTCAATCCAGGAGAACGTTACGATTGGGAAAGTTTGCGAGAAGAGATAAAGACTCACGGAGTAAGAAATTCCTTACTACTTGCTCCCATGCCTACTGCGTCCACTTCCCAAGTATTCGGAAACAACGAATGTTTCGAGCCTTACACTTCAAATATATATGTTAGAAGAGTATTAAGTGGAGAATTTATCGTCGTGAACAAATATCTTCTGAAAGATCTTGTAAAGCTCGGAATTTGGAACGAAAGTATGAAGAATAAGATCATAAAAGCAAATGGTTCTGTCCAAAACATCCAAGAAATTCCGAATGATATTAAGGAAATTTACAAAACAGTTTGGGAGATTAAACAAAGATCGTTGATCGACATGGCAGCAGACCGAGGGCCGTTCATATGCCAATCTCAATCTTTAAATCTATTCCTTGATTCTCCAAATCATTCCAAACTTACCTCCATGCATTTTTATTCATGGAAAAAAGGTTTAAAGACAGGAATGTATTATCTTCGAACACAAGCCGCCGCACAAGCAGTACAATTTACAGTTTCAGAAAATGTAGAAGAGCGTTCTCCGATACAGGCTCAGGAGAAACTACCCGTTTCGGAAAAAATCCCTGTATCCGTTGCTGCTCAAGGTTTAGAAACTCTACCAGAGCCAGAGTTTCTTACCGGGGCTAGTTGCTCTATGGAAGAAGGTTGTATTACTTGTAGTTCTTAAGAAAGTTTATTCAGTGTAAAAATGAGGTTTCGGATGTTTGTAAGTTTTGCCCGTTGTGGAAAGAAAAACTCCTCATTTCCCAGTCGGAACAATCGTAATCCACTCAATAAATTTAGTCTGAAAGAATGCATCGATCTGCCCAGTGAACTGATGATAAATCAAAAAGAAAATCCAGTATGCCAAGGTGGCCGCAACCAAAGTCCTCGCAGTCATATTCGCTAAAAGTGGAGAAGCAGTGTAATACATACGAACCACTGCAATTGGCCATAAGAATAATAGGAAAAAGTAAAATGCTCTTGGGAGTCCGTAGATCCAGCTTAAAATTTCAGAAGGATAAGATTTAGATAATCTTTCATAAGCTTCTTTTAACTCGGGAAAGAATTGGAAGAAGTAGAATACAAAAACGAAAAATGTAGCGATCTTCCAAATGATCTCTATATCGTTTCGGATCAGTACGAATGTCAAACCCACAAACCAAATCAAAAAGATAGGAAATACGATCTGCTGTAATAAGGAACCTGACTGGGCGAGAAACATCAATTAGATCTCCTAAGATCATTTTCGGCAGAAACCCGCCCGGACACCCACTCTAAACATTGCAGAAAACTCTCCGGATCCGCTTTTCCGAGACCTGCGATATCAAAAGCAGTCCCATGATCCGGAGAAACCCGGATAAAATCCAGTCCCAAAGTTACATTGACTCCGAATTTTCCCTCCCACATCTTGAATGGGATCAGCCCTTGGTCATGATAACATGCCAAAAACAAAGAGTATTTTGCCCTGGAAGTTTCGCTGAACGCACCGTCTGCGGAGATCGGATCCGTAACATCTAACCCTGCCTTTCTCATTTTAGAAATGATCGGCATTAGGATCTTTTTCTCTTCATCCCCGACCTTTCCACCTTCTCCTGCATGAGGGTTTAAACCTAAGAACGCAATTTTTCCTTTAGAGATAGGAGCAGAACGAATGGCAGAAATGAAACTGGATATATGGATTTTTTTTAAATAAGAAGGTACCTTCTTCAATGGAACATGAGTGGTTAAAGGAAGAACATTCAGTTCTTTTCCGGCCATGAGCATATATGTTTTTTTCTTATAAACTTCCGCCAGATATTCGGTATGACCTGTGAATTTTTTTACCCCGGCTTTGATCACCCATTCTTTACTTAATGGAAGTGTAATTAAGTCACCGCCGATTTTTTTTTGGATGCGAATAACTTCTTCCAAACTTGCAAATGCAGCTTTTCCTGATAGAGAACCGGGTTTACCGATCACTAAGGATTTTTGTTCGGAACTAGAAAGTGCAGATGTTCTCCAAAGATAAAGTCCGGGAGAAGATATTGAAAATGGATCTTGGATTTCCTGCCAACCAGGATAAGAAAGGGAAGAATTAGAACTGATGAGTAAAATTTGTCTTTGTTGGGAGAAGATGTTTAACTTCTCCCTAGACATTTGAAGAATTTCCGGCCCGATCCCACAAGGGTCTCCCTCTGTGATAAGGATGGGAATCAAGGCCTATACCGGGAAGATTAAGCTTCCTTAGCTGCTGTTTGTTTACCGAAAAGTCTTTCTAAGGTTAAGGAATCCTTAGCGTATTCCAATTCGATATGATCTTTATTGGAATGTTTCAGGTCGCTGGAAATGATACAACGTCCTTCGAGCACTACTCCGTTTTGGATGATCAATTCCGGTGTGCGGATATCTCCCAAAATTCTGGAAGTAGGAAGAAGCATCACTCTGTTACGAGCGGTGATATTTCCGATTACGATACCTTCTATAATGACGCTGGCTGCAGTGATGTTTGTGCGAACCTTACCGGAAGCTCCGATATACAATTGTTCCGCTTGAAGAGATTTTCCTTCGAACTTTCCATCAATCTTTAAGGATCCATTGATGAAGAATTTTCCGTTAAAGTAGGAATTTTCGCCGATTGTGGAGTTTGTAACTTCGGAGGAGTTCTTAACAAGTGCCATGAATATAAAATCCTATTTGCGAAAGACCGCAGGTTTTCGGTTTATACACTAATAAACCGGACCCGCCCCTTCCGAAAAGGAATTTTTTAAACTGGAAGCTATTTTTACAGATCCAGACTCAATCGGATCATGTCCCGGCAGTGGATCCCGTTCTCGTAGATTGGTTCCGGATAATTTTTGGTAAAAAAATCGAAATCGATCCCAGTAATTCGAAACCCACATTTTTGGTATAAACCTAATTGGCCGATTCCAGCGTTCCCTGTCCCAATTTCGAGGGTATGAAAACCTTCTTCTCTTGCCTGGGAAATCGCATGGAGCACCAATTTTTTCATTTGGATCTGCGAGAAGTAGCAGATCCATAGGTGGAGATTCATTCGAAGAAAGTTTTCTGATTTTAGTATTTATCAATGTTTGATATTCGGAACGTTGATCCGATCTAAAACTTCTGCAGTGAATTCCCTAAATTCGTCCAAGGCTTCCGGAATGGACTTGCCTTCCAACTCGGTGGCCTTCTCGAATCTAGAATTGAAAGTTATCTTGTCTTCTAAATTCATAATAACTCCCCCGCCCGCTTTAAATTCGCCTAAGACCTTGGAGAGGAATTCATTAAACTTTTGGAACATTTCGAAAGCTTCCGCGATAAAAATACGGGTTTGTTTATTTTTCATCCGGCTTAGCTGTTCTCTGAAATCTTGTTTTTCAGCAGCCTGGTATTCTTCGATCGTCTCCGTCAAAACCTTGATGTTCCGACGAATATTCTCCATATGTTTGACCACTCCGTCCTTCTCATTCCCGTGAGAGAAGTCGAAACGAATATGAGTTTCATTTAATATAGGAAGATACTCTCGATCCAATACATTGATCCAGGTCCCGATCTGATTCACCTCGGTATCGTTAGAATTCGGAGAAATTTTCATGATAGGATATTTGGCCAAGATCCTTCCAGCGGCGTCCGGATTCTCACGGAACATGCGGATCTGCTCTGCGGCGGTTTCGAGATTGTCCGGAATTCCTTCCGGAGAAATTTCCCTCATCCGATTTCTATATTTTTCCAGATCCCTGGAAACCCTGTATTTCTGTTCGTCATTTTTGGACAATCTTTGGATTTTCTCCAATTGTTGGATCATCTTCTGATGTCTTTGGAGTTCTAGAATCTGTTCTTGGGTGATTGCCATAGGGTCTTAGTGCAAATTTTAGAAAATACTTATTGCTCGAGCAAGAACATTCTTCCCTTAAGTTTTGCTCTTATACCTGTCCAAAACCAATCTTAAAAAATCAGACTGTGGAAATTTGTGCACCAAAGATTCCATTAGTTGTACACCTTCTTCTACAGGTCCGGTTTCCAAAAGAGAGACCGCTTTCAGGTAAACCATCTCAGGAGAATATTGGAATCTTCCTGTTAGTAGTAATCTTTCCCTAAATATATCGAATTTTTTGTCCTTAAATTCTTGGACAGCGATTGCCCTTTGGGTCAGGTAGGAACCCGGGGTTTGGGCCCTGACTCCGATCATTTCAGAATCCAATTCTCCGGCTACTGTGGAATTCCAAAGCACTAAAAGTTCGAATGGTCTGAGTGTGTAAGACATCCCTTGTTCTTTTAAGATCTTATAACGCTCGAATAAAGAATCATCACTTCCTTCTTGGATGGAATCACGTAGAGTTTCCTTTAATTCTTCTCTTCCATTTTTCTTTTTTTCTTCCAAGATCCATTCGAATACGAAGTCTCTCGGTTTACATTTTTTAACTAAGAAAAATCTATCCAGGATAGGATGTCTGAGAGAATAATGATCTAAGAAGAAGTCGGCTTCCGTTCTGGAAAATTCTTCGATCCTTCTCGAAATGTTTGCATCCAAAGCCTTTATGTTTCGGATCCCTTCTTTTTTATCCTTGAAATAGAAATAAGCAAGCCCTGCCAGATCCGGCTCTTGGGAGGAAATCACCAGATCGAATAATTCATTCTGTTCTTCTTGGTTAAGCCCTTGTTGTTTGTGGCGATACGCAATCCTTTCTTTTCTTTCCAGACCTTCTTTCAGAAAACTTTCGGATTCAGAGATCGCATCTATAAAGTATAATAATCTTCTTCCTTCTTTTGCTTCTTTCAGATCCTCTCCGAAAGAATCTACCAATTCTTGGTAATCTCTGATCCGATCCTCACAAAGTAAGAACGCAGAACATAAGAAGAATAGTTCAGGATCCCATACCAGATTTCCTTTCAACTCATCCAACAACTCCTGGAAAAATAAGCGGAGAAGTTTTTCTTCCCTTTCAGTGATTCCATCTTCCCTGATCCAATCTAGGCGAGGAGAATGGAATACAAATCTACCGAATAAGTCCGATCTGAAACAATGAGAGGGTCTCAAATGTGTCAGGATACTTCCGCTATAATGATCTAAAATTTTTGTTTTGAGTCGAATGACTTCCGTATCAGGTTTTCGATCCTGTTTTTTACTTTCGAAGTCCGGATGCCTTAAAGTTATTTCAGGCCATTCTGTATTTGATACCGATATATGCATAAAGACTCCTTTTTGGAGTTGAACCCTTTTTAAGGCAGATTAAGAGAGAAGAATCGCATGAAAAAAACGATTCTGGGGTTACTCCCGTTTCTAGTTGTCGGCAGTCTTTTTGCGGACGACGACCTAAAATACTTGGTCAAATCCTATAGTTTAGAAAAAATACGTAGGATTTTCAGGGAAAGATCCCCTTCCAAAGAATCCGAGGTTTATGCTCTAGTTCGTTTCCATGAAACACATCCTGACGGGGACGAGGGCAATAAATTCAGATATCTAGTCTCTCTTTTAAAGGGGAGACTCGTAGTTGGTGTAACCAAGGACGAACTTCATAGTCTGATCAAGAATCCACTCCCTCCTATGAATGCGGTCTCCAAAATGAGTTTTTGGAAATTGTATGAGGAAATGGTAAAAAGAAAAAGTTTATCTTCCTCCGAACTTATTTCTTATCTCAAAAAACTCCCTCCCGAGTATGATCCTATTTATAAAAATGTTATTGGGGAAATTCTCCGCATCCATTATGAAAATGGAGAATTTAAAGAAGCCAAAGATTACGCCGAAAGTTTTTCCGAAAAAGATAAAAAAGAATATTTCGGAGCCATGGCTTATTACAGATACGCCAAGGCATTATACAAATTCGGAGAAGTACAGAAGGGAGAAAATCTTTTATACGCTCTCGCAGAAGATGCAAACGTTCCTTCTTACGTTAAAAAAGATATTTATACCGATTTAAGGACTTGGAAGGGAGAATCCTTTTATAAACAGATCCCTTTGGAAAAAGGAGTACTATTCCTTCCTTTTTTGGATGCGAGTGATAAAAAAACTTTTATATCCTCCCATCAATATTTCAGCTCTATCGTTTTCGAAAGGCCGGAAAGTTGGAAGGCTGCAGCGAGAGGTTTAGTCGGGTATTATCCGGAGAGACTTTCTTCTCTTTTTTCCAGACATAAATATTATGCGGAATATTTTCCTGAGTTTACTGCGGCAATGTCTGTGGAACTTTCCAATCAAAACCTTGCAAAATCGGGTTTGGATCTATTAGAAAAGACGAATCTTTCTTCTTCCGAGTCCGTGGAATACGCTTATGCAAGGGCTTATAAACGGTTGGGAGAAAGGGATAAATATTTTAACGGACTTCTATCTTCTCTCGAAAAAAATCCGTATAATCTGATCCGACAAGATGAACTGATCGATCTTTTGGTAGGTGACCATTCTAATTTTTTAGAAGAGTCGTATTGGAAAGAGGCTTTAAAAAGGATCCCCAATCTTCCCGTAAAAGGTAGATTGGTGTATTGGTATTTGAGAAGTTTAAAATCCAAAGGAAAACAGGATGAACTTCTTTCTTGGTTAAGATCTTATTATAAATTCATTCCAGGTTCTTATTATACCAGAGTTATACGAGAAGAATTTGCGACCGAGATTTCTTCTATCCAAAAACCGGACAGTCCTCTTCGAAACAAGGATACATTATTCGAATATCTTTCACTAACTGCCGGTGATCCAAAATATTCGGATAAGATCATTGGAAGAGATCTGGAATTTGCATATTTTCCGGATTCTTTTTCCCTGGATGTCCGGATCGATTCCGCTCATAGCAAGGTAAGAGGAAATACTCTATTACAAAACGCTAAAGAATATTTAGATATCGGAGAAATGGCATATGCTAGTTCTCTGGTAGACAAATTCGTTTTACAAACAGGAACGTCCGAAGAGGAAAAAGACGAAATTTTTGCCGCACTTGGAGAAGTTACCGGCAATCAATATCTTACGGTATTTCATACAAGAAATCTAATGAAAAGAAGAAGGATCCCTGACGATGTGATCCTTCTTCCCTCCAAACTAGCTTCTAGGATCTATCCAAGACCTCATAGGGATATAGTTTCTCATTATTCCCAATCTTTCGGGATCGAAGAAGATATTGTCTATGCTGTGATGAGACAGGAGTCCTTTTTTAAGGAGAATGCCGTATCTTCTTCCAATGCGAGAGGTCTTATGCAGATTATGGGACCTACGGGGAAAGGGTTAGCCCAAGGTTTAGGCCTCGGTCCTTATTCTCTTTTTGATCCGGAAATTTCTATCCAAATGGGTGCAAAATTCCTAAAATACCTTCTCTCTTCTAATGAAAACGATTTGAAATGGGCCTCAATCGCTTATAACGGAGGACCAGGAAATCTCAGAAAATGGAAACGAAATCATTATCACGGAGATTTTAATCATTTTTTGGAAGAACTTCCTCTAAAAGAACCCCGTGATTATTGCAGGATCGTAACGTCGAACTATTATAATTACCAAAGTTTAAGGCAGTACAAAAACCGCTGAGCATCCAAAACGGATTCTTTTTTTTGGATTGTCTAGAATTTCAGATCCGTGAAATAGTTCTAAGGACCGGGCCGAGTTCTCAATTTCACCTCTCTGTCCTGAGGTCTACCTTATGCCGGTTCGTCCGATATCATTCATCTAACAGGAGTAAAAAATGGCAAACACCGCAATCTTAAAAATCGACGGTAAAGAATATGAACTACCCATCATTACGGGAACTGAAAACGAAAAGGCCATAGATATCTCCAAACTCAGACAACAAACAGGATACATTACATTAGATAACGGTTATTTAAACACCGGAGCCTGCACTAGTGCAGTTACATTCCTGGATGGTGAGTTAGGAATTTTAAGATACCGTGGGATCCCGATCGAACAGTTAGCCGAAAAATCTAGCTTCACCGAAGTAGCTTATCTTTTGATCTACGGCCGTCTTCCTTCCGACACGGAGCTGCAAGAATGGGACAAAGAGTTAACCATGCACACTTTGATCCACGAAGATTTAAAACGTCTTTATAATGGATTCCCGAAAGATGGTCACCCGATGGCGATCATGTCCACAATGATCGGTTCACTTTCTACGTATTACCAAGATTCTTATGACCCGGAAAATCCAGATCATAGACATATCTCCATGGTTCGTCTTTTAGCGAAGTTCCCTACAATCGCTTCATTCGCTTACAAAAAATCATTGGGCCAACCTACAGTTCACCCGATGAACCACCTGGATTATTGTAGCAACTTCTTAAACATGATGTTCTCGGTTCCAAGCGAAGAATATTATATCGATCCTGAGATCGTAAAAGCTCTGAACCTTCTATTGATCCTTCACGCTGACCACGAACAAAACTGTTCCACTTCTACTGTTCGTTTAGTCGGTTCTTCTCTTGCAAACTTGTATGGAGCAATCTCCGCAGGTATCTGTGCTCTTTGGGGACCTCGTCACGGTGGAGCAAACCAAGAAGTATTAGAAATGCTTTTAGAGATCAAAGCTTCCGGTCTTCCTGTGAAAAAGATCGTAGAAAAAGCAAAAGATAAGAATGATGCATTCCGTCTTTCCGGATTCGGACACAGGGTTTATAAAAACTTCGACCCTCGTGCTAAGATCATCAAAAAAGCATGCGACGCAGTTCTTTCCAGATTGGGAGTAAATGACCCTCTATTAGATATCGCTAAAGAATTAGAAGAAGCGGCACTTAAAGATTCTTACTTCGTAGAAAGAAAACTGTATCCGAACGTGGACTTCTATAGCGGTATCATCTACCGTGCACTTGGAATTCCTGTGAACATGTTTACAGTAATGTTTGCGATGGGACGTCTTCCTGGTTGGATCGCTCAATGGAAAGAAATGATAGAATCTCCTGATATGAAAATCGGAAGACCTCGTCAGATCTACACCGGCGCAACTGACACTTCTTACGACAGCGCTAAGAAAAAGTAAGATTTTTTAAGGCTGATATTTTTAAAGGACAGGGTTTTTCCTCTGTCCTTTTTTATGTATTCTAAGATAAAACTGAGCTCGGGTCTCTTTCCTCATTCCCCTCCCAGCAAGAAATCTAAATCCCCATATTAAGAAATTTGCCTTTACATTAAGGATCATTTTTACTGGAATATTAAAAATTCTTTTGGTCAAAATGATGCCACGTGAAATCTTAATTTTTCTTCTTCTATTGATCTTTAACTGCACTCCGAATATTCGTGACTTCACTCCTAAAAGATCGGAAATTTCTCCTTCCGATCTTTCCTCATTAAAAACTCCTTTTGGGGTAGGATTCTTTAGATTATCTACACGACCAGCCGGAGGCTTAGGGCCGGTACATTTCTACCTCGAAGTAAAAGACGGCTCACTTCCAAACTTCAGTAATCCGTCTGAACTTATCTTTAGGCCCTTTCGCGATCCGAAAGAGGCTTCTGCCAAATTAGATGAATGCGTAATTTTGATAGGAAATACGGCGGAACTACGTATCATCAACTACAGAGTAATGCCTACGGAAGAGGAAAAGGCAAGAGACAGAAGACTATTATACTCCGAACCAAGTATGTTTACAAAAAGAGCGCTACAATTACGAGACGGTGAAATCCATTATTTCGGAACGGTTTCATTTGGCAGACTCGGTAATATCGAAACTAAGTCGATTGACGCTGATAAGCTTTACTGTATGGAAAAACTTAAGGGAATTCTTCCCGACTTGGACCTTAAAAAAACGAAAGATCGCATTATGGTAAAATATCATGAATAAATTTAATAAAATTATAATACTGCTGATCGCACTTTTCTTTAATCAGTTTTGTTTGGTTTTCACTTCTCGAGAAAATCCTATCGAAATATCCAAACAACCTAAAGAACTAATGAAGCCGATCACCTTCATAGTTAAATCAGAGATATTGGAATATGAATCCGGAAAAAATGAACGTTTTATAGACAGATATACAAATACAGTGGCTACGTGCAGATGTTTAGTTGATTTCAACGTATTCGTTAATAGCGTTCCTGATAAGGACGAACAATACGAATATATTGCTGAAGTTCATATAAATAGCGAGCGTGCAATAAAACCTTTATCTTCAATATCAACACTCCTAAGTTTTTTCACTCTTGGAATCATACCTGCCTGGTCCAAGAAAAATCTAGAATATGAAGGTGTCCTATATCACAAAAGTGGTAAACAACTTGGAAAATTTTCAGGTTCAGGAAGCAGAACTACCATTGTGGAAATTTTATTAGTACCCTTTCTTCACACTAAACATTCTTTGGATGATAGAGAAGGTTCTTTAACTTGGATTGCACAAGACATATTTCAATCCGGGCTCGTTCCAAAAATTCTGAACGATTAGTTTGTAAAGAGGTTTCTTTTAAGAAATAGACATTTATGTATGTCTAAGTTTGTCCAATTTCAACTTAGCGAATCGTTTTCGCCGTTACCAACTCAACAAAACAACCGAGTCCGTGCTGAACTCGGGACATCCTTGGATCTTAAACGGAAAATTATCCACTGCGATCTCCGCATTCCAAGACGGAGATTGGATGAGGCTTGTTTCCGGAACTAATGAAACATTAGGATTCGGGATCTATTCTTCTTCCGGGCCGATCGGAATACGTATCATCCAAAGAGGAAATGATTTCTCACTTCCCCAACTAAAACAAACGATAGAGAAAGTTTTAGAACTTAGAAAACCACTCCGAACAAAAACAAATGCGTATAGACTTTTGCATGGAGAGAATGATCTCATCCCAGGAGTCACAGTGGACAGGTACGGATCTACTTGGGTAGTCCAAACCTATTCTAATTCATTAAGAACATTTTCCAGATTAGTAGTCCGACTTCTATACTCCGCTGCCACTAATTCGGAAGAACCGATTCCAAAACAAATCGTATGGATCTCTCCCCAAAGAATTGGCTCCGAAAAATCTTTGCCTGTTCGTTTCTTAAGAGGCAAAAAAGAAATTCCTTATGAAGAAGGAATTTTTCTAAACCAAGTCCAATGGAAAACTAAGATCCCAGGCCAGAAAGGCGGATTCTTTTTAGATGTACGAAATCTTCGCCAATATATATTAGAAAAACCGGAATTAGCACGCGACAAAGATTGCCTGCATCTATTTTCACATACAGGCTTAACTTCAGTATGTTTAGAAGAAGTAGGAGCAAAATCTGTCTTATCCACTGATGGGGCTAAAGAAGCTCTCGAAGAATTTGTATCTCATATTTTGCCGGAGAATGAGATCTTAAATTTCGAAAAGAAGAATACGATCCTCACAAAGGGTAAACATCATCTCGTCCGAGCGGATCTATTCCAAGACTGGGGATTTTTAGAAGATAGAAAATTTTCTTTAATAGTTTTAGATCCCCCCAATCTGACCCCAAACCAAGCCTCGATTCCCGCAGGTAAAAAGGCATATCGTAGTCTAATTTCTAAGGCGCTCTCCCATTTGGAACCTGGAGGAGATCTGATCTTACTATCTTGTTCCGGAAGAATCCTAGAGTCCGAATTCGAAAAGATTGGCCGAGAAACATTGGCAAACAAAGGATGGAAGTATAAGGATCTTTTCAAATTAAGACCGGAACCGGATCATCCTACACGTAAGGAATTTCCGGAGGGAAAATACTTCAAGGTGCATATCTATAAAAAATGCGAGCCCTTGGATCAATAATATATGAGCATAAATAAAAATACATACCAACTCATCGATTCCGGGAATTTCAAAAAATTAGAACAAGTGGGTCCTTATAAAGTGATCCGTCCTTCTCCAGTTGCTGCCTGGCCACCTACCCAAGCTTCTCTTTGGAAAGATGCCGACGGAGAATATCATAGAAGCGATAAGGGCGGAGGAAATTGGAGTTGGAAAGGCTCAAGCGGTTCTAGGCCGGATTCAGAAGATGAGTTCCTGATCCAAATCCCCCCTTTAACAGTTAAGATTCGTTTTACTCCTTTCGGACATCTTGGGATTTTTCCGGAACAATTGAGCAATTGGGATCGTATCCGAAATGTTTCTTCTCAACTTGCAGGACAGGGAGAAGTTTTAAATTTATTCGCTTACTCCGGGCTTTCCACCTTATCCGTATTAGCCGGTGGATTGGATGCTTGTCATTTAGATTCTTCCAAAGGAATGGTAGAATGGGCCAGAGAGAATGCACAAGTTTCCGGTTTAGCGGGCAAAAAAGTACGTTGGATCATAGAAGATGTATTAAAATTCCTGAATAGAGAGATCAGAAGAGAAAAAAAATATATAGGTTTTATCTTAGATCCTCCTACTTTCGGACGAGGTGCCAGCGGAGAAGTTTTTAAAATAGAAAAAGATCTACCGGAGATGATGGATCTACTCATGCAACTCTGTAATAATAAACCTGAGTTCGTATTTTTAACCTGCCATTCTACCGGTTTTAGCCCTCTTGCACTCAGAAGAATTTTGGAAGGTAGAATTAAAACTCCAGGTAACTATCTAACGGAAGAACTCTCCATCTCGGAAACCACTGGAAGATTACATCCCGCCGGTTCCAATTGTGTATTTTATTCTAATAGAGTAAAACTTTGAAGAAGAACGTATTGGAAATCAGCAGCTTTTCCAATGAAAAGTTGAAATATATCTCAGGATTAAAAGACAAAAAGAACAGAGAAAAATCAGGCACATTCTTCATCGAAGGTTTTAGAGAGATCCAAAGAGCACAAGTTTCAGGCAAAGTAAAATTCGAATATCTACTCACCTGCCCCGCTTGTTACTTAGGAGAAAATGAAGAAGATCTTGTATCGTCCATCGATGCAAAAACGATCCTCGTTCCAAAACAAATTTTTGAAAAGATCTCTTATAGAGATAGACCGGATGGTTTAATTGCAACTGCAGAATTGCCGGACTTCTCCCTATCTTCTAAAACAAAACTTTCAAACGATCCTGTACTCGTAATTGAAGGTGTGGAAAAACCGGGAAACTTAGGCACCATCTTAAGAACCGCAGAAGGTGCTGGATTTCATAAGGTATTCGTTGCGGATCCAAGGTTGGATCTATTCAATCCAAACGTTATTCGATCTTCTACAGGAACATTATTCACACTGGATGTTTTTCAGTCCGATATCAAAGAACTATATCCCATACTACAAAATGCAGGATACAAAACATTTGCAGTAACTCCCGAAGCTAAGTCACTTTACTGGGACGCAAATCTGAAAGGAAAGGTAGCGCTTGTTTTCGGAAGCGAGCAGTACGGACTAAGCGAGTATGCAAGATCCCAAAGCGATCAATATATTTCCCTTCCCATGAAGGGAGTGGCGGACAGTTTAAATCTCGCGATGTCTGCCGGAATTTTAATGTACGAAGTCCTCCGACAGAAATCTCAGATTGACATTTAGCACATCGGTTGGTATCATCGCTTTCAGCTTAAAAGCGGAAGAAATGTTCCGAGTATCTGTAAAATTATTTCTTTCCTTTTGAGCTGGAAACGAGGATACCCCATCCTCCCACACCTGAGTCGGAACCACCTCGATTCCTCTTCTCATCCGGTTCGTTTCAATTAGCCGGTCCATCCCAAAAGCCTTCAGATTCTTAAAGAAACAATACTCATCCAAGTAGAGTTGTGAATATTTCGGTTGGATGTATCCGTATTGGGAGAACGCCTGCTTGATTGCCCGGTGGTTTCCCTCGGCGTATTGAGCGTGGACTCCGTCCTTGCTCCATCGATTCCTCGCCCATCTGTAACGGTTGTCCTTCGAACGGGCCGAATGGTTTACCATTCGGTGGTTCCGGTATGCGGTCCCGAGCCACGTGTATGCGCTGTCGGTAAATATAGGAGCGGTGATTGGAATGTTCCGTAAGAATAGCGGCCCAAGCGTATCCATCTTTTGGTCCGGAACTGAATCGAGTATGAGTGCGCCTTTACTGGTCACGATCGTGTGAACCATCGTCCCGATCTGCCTTCCTCCCAGCTTGTCGTTCATATAGATGGAAGCGGTAGATCCACCGTGTTTGTGCCGTTTACGGCCCTTATTCGCCCTTTGGGATGCTGAGAATAATACGAGTGTATCGGCGTTAACGATTGGCTTTCCTTGAATCGCCCGTTTCATCGCCCCCTTTTTGTCCGAAATGTCCCGGGCTACTCCACGCTTCTTTCCTTCTACTGGAACTGTCGTGAGACGCGTATTTGATTCCGGAATCGCTTCTGGAAGTCGGAACTCCCGGAATTCGGATTCCAGATTCCGGAAGATCAGGTCTCGGAAGTTCTCCTTTTGTTCTGCCGCGAAGAGTTGTATTCTACGTTTGAGAAGTAGAGCCGCCTTGTATGAGATTCCAAGCTTCCTTTGAATTTCCGCTGAGGTTAATACCTTTGGGCTTCTGAGATATGCCTCCTCCAATACGTAGCTAAAGGTCCATAACGGAAGCTTGAATTGGTGGAGCGGTGTATATGAAAGTCGCGAAGCTTGGCGGTGGCATTGTTCACACCGGATTAGGTAAGTTCTCAGCCCTACTCTCTTTCTGAGTTGAATCTTGCATTCAGGGCAGAACTTTGGATAAAAGGTATCTAAGAAATACTCCGTTCGCTCTTGGTAGTATTTTATGTTGATTGGAAAGGAACTATAGGATGATGGAAGCCCACGCAATGCATTTGTGCGCTTTGGTGCTACTATATCGACAGAACCGTTAATGAAAAAGATCCATATTTCCGCGTTCGTAAGCGGCCACGGTTTCGGCCATATCAGCCGTAGCCTAGAAGCTATCCTACAAATTTTAATTCAAAATCCGAGTTGGACCGCTACCATCAATTCTCCCAGAGGAGAAGAATTTGCATCTTCCTTGGATGTTTCCGGAATTTGGGGACAGGTCAGATCCAGGATCAAATTCAGAAAAACAAAATCAGATGTAGGGATTGTTCAAAAAGATTCTCTTGGAATGGACTTGGATTCCACCGAATCTGAAATTTTAGAATTTAAGAAAAATAAAAACTCTTTATTACAATTAGAAACTGAAGTTCTCAAAAAAGAAAAGCCTGATCTTATTTGGTCGGATTCTTCTTCTTTTCCTTTTTTAATCTCTTCCGAATTAAAAATCCCTTCCCTATTTCTAGGAAATTTTACCTGGGATTATATCTATTCATATTATGAATCTGAAATATTCCAAGAATATTCAGAAGAATTAAAAAAAGAATATGCGCTTTGCGATTTAGGACTTATTCTTCCACTTTCCTGCCCAGTCACTTCTATCCATCAAACCAAAAATATCGGACTATTAGGACGTAAACCTAATCTAAACAAAGAAGAAGCCAGAAGATATTACGGTTTTGAAGAAGGAATAGACTATTATCTATTTTCCTTCGGAGCCTATGGGATCGACTCTTCTCATTTTGATTGGAATGAATGGAACCCGTCCAAAAGAAGGATCGTTATCGGCGGTATTGAATGGAAGATAGAAGCTAAAAATAATCTGGGGATTATTACGATTCCAAACTGCCATTATCCCGATCTACTTAGAGCATGTGACTTTGTATTAACAAAACCAGGCTACGGTATTTTAAGCGAATCGTATTTTGCAGGAACTCCTATACTTTATACGGATAGAGGTAACTTTCCGGAATATAAATACCTGGTGGAAACGTTACAATCTCAGTATAAATCTTCGTATATCTCCCATAATGACCTATTTTCTTTCCGTTGGGAAGAAGCATCCAAATCTGCAATATCCTCTAACGTTGTTCCTGATCCAAGATTTCAAAAAGATGCCATCCAAGAAATCCAAGATTCGATCTTAGAAATTATCAAATAAGTTACATCATTCAACTAACAAGCGTTTGGTAGAATAGAATATAGTCTAATATCTTCTTTTATCTTTTTTACTTTTCTTCCTTTCAAAAATCGAGTATTTTAATCGGCGACTGCGATTGTTTAGGGAGGGAGTCATGTGGAAAGAAAAAGTTCGCGGTAAGGTCGAAGAATTATTTGCAAAGGCAGGAGTCAGCTTCGGAGGAAATGCAGATTGGGACATCCAAGTAAAGGATGATAGATTATTCGAAAAAATATTCAGTAACGGCTCTCTAGGTTTGGGAGAAGCATACATGAATGGATGGTTCGAATGCGGTAGGTTCGACGAAACAGTCAGAAGGTTATTAGATAAGGGAATAGAAAAGGCAGCTAAAACCTGGGGGAACTTTTTTCTATATCTAGAATCTATAATATTAAATCGCCAATCCAAAAGAAGAGCATTTATGATCGGAGAAAGACATTACGATCTTGGAAACGATCTATTCGAGCTGATGTTAGACAGGGAGATGGTCTATTCCTGCGCGTATTGGAAGAATGCGAACTCATTAGATGAAGCCCAAGAAAACAAAATGGATCTGATCTGTAGGAAGTTGGACCTCCAGCCAGGTATGAAAGTTTTGGATATAGGATGTGGCTGGGGAGGACTCGCCAGACATGCGGCCAGAGAATATGGAGCAGAAGTATTCGGGATCAGCGTTTCCAAAGAACAATTGGCACTCGCAGAAGAAAGATCCAAAGACCTGAAAGTAAAATACGAATTAATGGATTATCGGGATGTGAAGGACAATTTCGATTCTATACTTTCCGTGGGCCAAATGGAACATGTAGGTTATAAAAATTATAGAACCTATATGGAAATAGTTTATAAATCCCTAAAGGATAAAGGATTATTTTTACTTCATACGATCGGCTCCAATACTTCCAATAAGGTTACCGATAGATGGATCGAAAAATATATTTTTCCAAATTCACATCTTCCTTCTGCGGCACAGATCACTAAAGCCAGCGAAAATCTTTTCGTATTAGAAGATCTTCATAATTTCGGACCGGACTATGATAGGACACTCATGGCTTGGTATAATAATTTCGAGAAAGGATGGAGTCTGATCCAGAAAAAATACGGAGAAAGATTCAGACGTATGTGGGAATTTTATCTTTTGAGCTGTGCTGGTGCGTTTCGTTCCAGAAAAATCCAACTTTGGCAGTTTGTATTTTCGAAAGGAGATAGAGAAGAGATCTATCAGGCAGTGAGATAGAAATTGTTAATTGGAATAACTCGAAAATCCTCATTCTATAGGCGTGAATAGAGTATAGGTTTGGAAACCAAACTAGGATTTTTCGAGTTTACAGACTAATTTTATCCAAGGAAGTATCACTCAATCGTTATAGAGATAGGTATATCTATGCCAACTTTAGAAACACTAGAGAAATTCATCGCGCATGTAGAATCGAATAAACATGATGAAGCAATCGAAGCTTTTTATACGGCGGATGCTTCTATGCAGGAAAACCAGTCACCACCTCGAGTAGGTAGAGATTTGCTCGTTACAAATGAAAAATTAGTACTTCGAAGAGCGAAGTCATTAACTTCTAAATGTATTCGTCCAGTATTTATCAACGGAGATTACGTCGTAATTAGATGGGTGTTTCATTTCGATTGGAAAGATGGCACTACAACGGATATGGAAGAACTTGCCTATCAGCATTGGGAAGGAGAAAAGATCAAAGAGGAACAATTCTTTTATGATCCTGCGCAGAGAATACCTAAGTAACGATTTCTATTTTTATAATATAAAGATTAAAAGGATTTTTGGGATCAGTTGAACCAATTTACGATCTGTTCTTTACGTATTCTAGTTTGGTATTCTAAAAATCTTTCCTTCCACCAAGGATGAGTTTTAGAGATATCCGTTTCCCAAAACCAGAAATGAAGATCACTTAGAATACGTTTGTCCCAAAGAAGCCTGCTCATCTCCTTTGAATTTAAAGAATCAGGACCGGATTCTTTCCAATTGGAAACAAGAACGTCCATATATCTTTTACGTGCATCCGATTCTTTTTTTCTGGACCTCAAACGAGATATATGAAAACGAAATAGAAGAGGATCTACAACGGAAAGAAAAATCCCTCTGCCAGATTCCATTCCTTCCAAGAACTCAGAGTATTCTTTTTCTAAATTTTCAGTATCCGACAAAAGTGTATTCTGTTTGGTTTCTTCCGGAGTTAAAAGAAATCCTCTTTTTTTCCAAACTTCTCCTTGTTTAGAAGAAGAAGTCCAGACTCCCCAGAAATAAGAAAGAAGCCATCCACCTGTGATCGGTAGCAGCCAATAAAAAAGTACAGGATAATATACGAATAACCAAATAGAAATTCCAGTGCCATAAAATGCCTGAGGCAATAAGGCACGAGCAGCGGCCATTCTATCAATGCCTTGAGCCGGGTCCCTGTTCTGAGGGCCCCATTCTATCTTTCTATTCCAGAAAGTCATCCAAAGGAATCTAGTGTATTGGACCATATAAGCAGGAGCCAAGATCACCGACTGAATAAATTCTACAAAAAAGGAAATTATAAAAGAGAAAAACCCGATCCCACTTTCTTTCCTACGGAAAAACAACCCGTCCAAGAAGGAAAGTATCCTAGGCATAAACAATATTAGAATAGTATAAATCTGTAATCCATAGAACACAGGGAGATACATACTTTCTTGGAATTGAGCCCATTCTTCCGGAATAGATGCAAGACGGTAATAATCGGTATCCGCCATTACTGTAAAGCTGGTCGCAACCAAGAGTAATGCCCAAAGGAGAGAACTCGCATAGGACAGTATTCCCAAAAGAATATGTATCCTACTGGAAATCCGTAAGCCCCCTACGAATAAAAACCAGAAATGTTGCAGATTCCCCTGGCACCAACGATTGTCCCTTTTTAAACTTTCCAGAAGATTAGGAGGACATTCTTCATAAGAACCTTCTAAATCATAAGCAAACCAAACGGTATATCCAGCTTTTCTAATTAATGCAGCTTCTACCGTATCATGAGACAGGATTTTTCCGCCTATTGCTCCTTCTCCGGGCAAACCGGGAAGACCACAATGTTCCATAAAAGGTTTTAGTCTTACGATCGCATTATGCCCCCAGAAAGGTCCTGAAAATACCTGCCAATAATAAGATCCGGCGCCAAAGATTGGATTTCCTAGCCAAGTCCCGAATTGTGCCAATCTCTGGAATAAACTTTTGCCTCGGATAATTTTAGGGACCGTTTGTATGATACCTGCGTTAGGTACTGCTTCCATGAGTCGGATCAGATTTAGCATACATTCCCCTGTTACTAAACTGTCTGCGTCCAAGACGATCATATATCTATAACGCCTTCCCCATCTCCTGCAAAAGTCCGCTATATTCCCTGATTTTTTGTTTAGGTTAATCCTTCTTTTTCTGTAATATACTCTTCCCTTTGTTTCCGGTTTTCTGGAAAGTTTAGAGAATGCTTTCTCTTCCTGGAGCCAAATATCCGGATCAGTGGTATCGGATAATAAGAAGAAGTCTAGGTTCTCTCCAAGACCTACCGAAGCAGCGGACTTCATCATGGATTCCAAACCTGCCGCGACTCTTGCTACATCTTCGCAATGGATCGGAATGACCACTGCAGTCGGTGGGAGTTCATTCGGGCTTGCGGTTTGTCCTGCGATTAAACCGGAGATACGTGTAGGATCTCCTCCTCGTATTCTTTGGATTGTCCCGAAGATCGCAGTAGTGGCCCCGAACGCTAACAAAGGAAACAAAAAACAGAAGAGCAAAAGTGTAGCCCATTCCAGAGGAGAGATCCCGTTTATTAGAAGAAAACGATATTCTAAATAGATACCGAATAAGGATAGAAGTCCCAAAACTCCGACAAATCCCAATCTTCTATACGTAAATTTTCTGGAATCGAATGCTTCTTTTAAGATACCTTCCGGCTCAGGTATACTTGTGGGAAAAGTTTCCGCGTTCATGAGAAATACCAAAATGCCAGAGAGATATAAACCGCGGCCCAGAATAATGCGGTCAAAACCAATGCAACCGGTTCGGGCTTTTCTGCGGAAGGAGAAGCAAGATCGGCGAGTGGTCCAAAATCGATCGGTCTTGGAACCATAGAACCGGGCTCCAAGGGAGGAAGGCTACTTTCCCAATCACGATGTAATTTTACGGAAGTTTCTTCTTTAAAAATTTCGAATATATTTTTTTCAGAAGATTTGGATTTTTCGAAAACTTTGGAGAGAGTATTATGGATCTCTAAACTATCCTCAATTCCCA
The DNA here is from genome assembly GCF_004769405.1 of Leptospira selangorensis. Classification (NCBI taxonomy): domain Bacteria; kingdom Pseudomonadati; phylum Spirochaetota; class Leptospiria; order Leptospirales; family Leptospiraceae; genus Leptospira; species Leptospira selangorensis. Next base: position 144,124 of record NZ_RQES01000018.1, on the reverse strand, counting down.
TACCTCTTAAATAAAGTTCTAAACGTTCCCATTCTTTGGAAAGATGAAGATTTTCCGGAAGACCGGAGCCGCTCAAGTCTTCGTGTTTTTTCTTAGTTCGGCTCAAGAACGAAATTCCAGGTTTCAGAAATGATTTCTTGGTTTCTGCTTAATGCGGCTTTTAGATCGGAGGCCCTAAATTTATTCTTAGGATATACACCGAAGGTTAATCTCCAGACCCCGGTCTCTTCTATCTTTTGAACGGAATACTCTGATAATTCCGCATTTTCTCCGGTATCTATTCTTGCCTGAATATAAGCAAACGGATCCAAAGAACTTAAATTAGAACTTTTGAAATCTACATAGAACATTTTTAGGTCGGGGTCTCCCTGTGCGTCCCCGATCCGAGTAGCCACAACTTTTGCCATAGAATCAGGAAGAGGATCAGTATCCGGCCAACGAACTGTATAAGAAAAATCGAATGGAGTTCCAGGCTGAGGAATAGGTTCCGGCATCCAATATGCTCCCATATTATCGTCCGAATCCTGAACTGTCGGGTTTTCCAAAAGATGAACTGAGCCCTTTCCAAAAGGAATTTCAGGCTCCACCCAAGCACTCGGCCTAAGCTGGTATTTCATCTCACTATGTTGGTAATTCTGGAATTCTCTATCTCTTTGGATCAGTCCGAATCCTCTTGGATTTTCGTCGGAGAAAGAATACGTTGTGCTACGTTTCGGATTATCCAGAGGTCTCCAGATCCATTCTCCTTTTCCTGAATGGATTAACAACCCGTCCGAATCGTGGGATTCAGGATAAGCTTGTCCTTTAGGAATTCCTCTGGTCTCGCTATACCAATACATACTGGTCAAAGGAGCAATCCCGAGCCGATCCACCTTGGTTCTAAGGATCACCTCTGCGTTTACTTTTACCGCAGAAACTTTTCCAGGAGTGATCTGGAACTCATAAGCCCCCGTGGCGGTTCTTCCATCCAAAAGAGCATAAACAGTGATCGTAGAGTCGGTCTTGTCCGGCTTAACTATATAGAATTCCCTAAAAGAAGGAAAATCTTCCGGATAAGGCATCCCGGTATTAATTGCGATCCCTCGAGCAGAAAGACCATACCATTGTTTTTTAGAAATGATCCTATAATAACTTGCACCTTGGAAAACTGCAAACTCATCCGTATGTTCTTGGGTATTGATCGGAAAATGGATCTTGAATCCGGAATAACCTAGATTAGGCGGAAGTTCTCCCACACCCTTCAGTTTCGATAGATCGAATGAAGAAGGATCATATGCGATCTCTCTCGCAAAATCTCCTCTCACTTCGAAAACTCTTATATTCGTATTATATAAATGTCCCGGATGTAAGAACTGTAGCTGGAAAGGATTTCCTTCCTTCTTCCAAACCGACTTTTCAGGACGGAAAAAAATGTTCTTATATTGATTCCAAGGTAGGCCTTTCAAAAAGTCCGTAGTGGAATGTTTAGGTGGAATGTAACGTAGTTTAGATAAGGCCCTAGCTCTGGACTTGAGATCTGAAAATGAAAACTTGAATGTAGGATGAGTGTTGTGGTCGGATATTTCTCCCTCCATCACACTTAGTAATGGAGAAGAAGAAAAATCAGATTCTTCTCTATCCCGCCTCTGCTGTCTATCTGCGACGGCAAAGAGCAAGGCTGTTGCCACAAAAGCCAGAATTATATGCAATCGTAACAATTCGTATCTTTCCTTTCAGCAAGACGAATGCTTAAACCAGTCTATCATCCGTACACAGAGAGGGCAAGGTCTTTTAAGTCCGATCACATCGAACTCATAACAACCTTGCCCTTTAGTCTGCGGAACTAATTCTGGAAATTTACTTTATTTAGGAGTAACTTTCACGAAATATTTTTTGGAAGTATCCCAAGTTTTCAGGATTTCTTCCGAAAGATCGGATCCGGTTAACTTAGTGTGTTCTGTAATCAAAGACTTTATGATATCGTAATCTTCGTTTTCTAGATCCACGATCTTCACATATTCTTTATTGATTAGAGGCTCCAATTCCCAGTCTTTTTGGAAGAAATAAGCACTTCCTCCGGTCATACCGGCACCCATATTCTTACCGACAGTTCCCAAACAAACGATGGTTCCACTGGTCATATACTCTAAGAAGTGGTCACCTGCTCCGCCTACTACTGCATCCGCTCCGGAGTTTCTAACTCCGAATCTTTCTCCAGCTCTACCGGAACTGAAAAGTTTTCCGGAAGTAGCACCGTAAAGACAGGTATTACCGATGATCACATTCTCGTACGGTTTTAATTTAGAACGTCTATGTTTGCGGATCACGATGGTTCCACCGCAGAGTCCTTTTCCTACGTAGTCGTTTGCATCACCATGAAGAGTGATCTGCACTCCTTTCACGAGCCATGCTCCTAAGGACTGACCTGCAGTTCCTTCCAGAATGATTTCCAGTTTTCCAGGAAGACCTTTGGATCCGTATTTACGTGCGATAATTCCGGAAACTTTTGCTCCCACAGTTCTGTTCGTATTCTTCACAGAATAAGAAAGAGACATGGAAGTTTTTCCTTCTAACGCAGGCTCTGCATCTTTCAAGATACGATCGTCCAGAACTTCTCCGACGGATTCTCTTCTTACGAATCTGTCTTTTTTCTTCTTAGGATCGAAAAGAAGAGGAAGACGGACCAAAATCGGATTCAAGTCTAAAGAATCTAAACGGTCTTGCTCATAACGAGTAATTTGTTTCAGAAGGTCTGTTCTTCCGACGATCTCGTCCATAGAGCGGAATCCTAACTTCGCAAGATACTCACGAACTTCCATTGCAAGAAGTGTCATCAGAGTAGCAACTTGATCGGGAGATCCTTTATATTTTGCTCTGAACTTAGGATCTTGGGTAGCAATTCCTGTAGGGCAGTTATTCAAATGGCATTTTCTCGCCATGATACAACCTAATGCCACAAGAGAAGCAGTTCCAATTCCATACTCTTCTGCACCTAAACATGCAGCGATGATCACGTCCCTTCCGGAAACAATACCACCGTCAGTACGGAGAACAACTCTATCTCTCAATCCGTTCATTACTAAAACTTGATGTGTTTCAGAAAGACCTAATTCCCAAGGAGATCCTGCATGTTTGATAGAAGTAAGAGAAGCCGCTCCGGTTCCTCCGACGTGTCCTGAGATCAAGATCACATCTGCATTTGCTTTAGCAACACCGGCGGCAATCGTTCCCACTCCAGCTTCGGATACCAGTTTAACTGATACTTGAGCAGTATGGTTAGCTTGTTTCAAGTCATAGATCAACTGAGACAAGTCCTCGATAGAATAAATATCGTGGTGAGGTGGAGGAGAGATCAGATCGATTCCCTGAGGAGTGTGACGGTTAGTCGCGATCTCCTCATTGTTCTTCTTACCCGGAAGTTGTCCACCTTCTCCAGGTTTTGCTCCCTGAGCAATCTTGATCTCCAACTCTTTTGCAGAGTTCAGATATTCAGAAGTTACTCCGAATCTTCCAGAAGCTACCTGCTTGATAGAAGAGTTCGCAAGGTCTCCCTTCTCATCTACAACGTAACGAGATGGACTTTCTCCACCTTCTCCGGAGGAAGACTTTGCTCCCAAACGGTTCATTGCTACCGCAAGGTCAGTGTGAGCTTCGATGGAAAGTGCACCGTGGCTCATACCTGGAGTTAAGAAACGTTTTTGGATCTCAGAAACAGTTTCCACTTCTTCGATTGGAACAGGCGCACGATCTACGAAATCGAATAGATCTCGAATATTGATCGGATCACTTTCTTCCATTAATTTAGAAGCTTCTAAGAATGCTTCGTAGTCATTATCCACCGCAGCTTTACGGATGAATTTTACTACTTTAGGAGACCATCTATGAGGTTGGTCATCCTTCTCAGAGACAAAGTCTTCCGGGTTAATCTCTTTATTAAATGCGGAGTCGTGGTTGCGTAGAATATTCTGCTCGATACCGCCGATACCGATCCCGGAAATTCTGGAATAAGTTCCTGGGAAGTATTTCGAGATCAGAGTTCTTGAAAGACCGATCGCTTCGAATACCTGTCCACCCACATAGGAAGACATGATAGAAATTCCCATCTTGGACATGATCTTCAGAAGTCCGTCATCCACTCCTGCACGGTAGTTAGTGCATAGAGAAGCAAAAGAAGGACGGGTGCCGTCTTCTGCATCGAAATCTCCTTTGGACCATAAATCGTGAAGAGTATCCCAGATCAGATAACTGTTTACTCCGGAAGCTCCGTATCCAAGTAGAACGGCCACATTATGGATTTCGAATGCAGATCCTGTCTCTACCAGAATACTAGTCGCCGCACGTTTTTTATTACGGATCAAGTGGTTATGAACTGCCGCAACCGCGAGTTCCATAGGAATAGGAGCGCGGTCCTTGTTCAGTTTTCTATCCGAAAGAATTAGGATATTCACACCTTCTTCAGCGGATTTGACTGCGTTCGCAAGTAACTGATCCAATGCGAGTTCTAGATAATTTCTGGCAGCGCCTTCCTCATGATGAGCTTCGAAAGTCGCATCTAAGGTAACTACCTTGTACTGTTTTCCGTCCTTATCCCTGATCCTTTGTAATCCAAGATTAGTCAGATATGGATGAGAAAGTACTAGACAGTTCTGAGGTTTTTCGTCTGCGAAAAGATTTGTTTTCTTAACAAGACGAGTATAAAGAGAAGTTACTCCCTTCTCTCTCAGATAGTCGATCGGCGGGTTTGTAACCTGCGCAAATCTCTGACGGAAGTATGTATATAAACCGATACGAGAAAGCATCAAGATCGACAAAGGAGTATCGTCTCCCATGGAACCGATTGCTTCTTTACCTGCGATCGCCTGGGGTTTGATCACCGCTTTTTGTTTGTATGGAGAATATGCGAATAAGATCTGTCTTCTTCTTAGATCATCTCCGCTATAAGTAATAGTTTTAGTGATGGATTCATCGATGGTCTGATCCAGATACTCAACGTTCTCTTTGGACCATTCTCTATAATCGTATTTTTTCTCGAATAGAGCATTAACGTCCTCGTTGAAGTAGATCTTACCTTCTTTTAGGTTGATCGCGAGCATATCACCAGGACCTAATCTTCCTTTTTTGGTGATGATCTCTTCGTCGATATGAACGAGTCCTGTTTCGGAACCCATTACTACGAGTCCGTCTTCGGTGACCACATATCTTGCAGGACGAAGTCCGTTTCTATCTAAACTTCCTCCGACCCAATCGCCTTCAGCGAAAGCGAGAGCAGCAGGTCCGTCCCATGGTTCGGTCAAAGTGTTATTATACTCGTAGAAGGACTTTAAAGCCTCCGACATCTGAACGTTCTTACTCCATGCATTCGGAATAAGCATCGCTTTAGCATGAAGAACGTCCTTACCGGAACGTACAATCGCTTCCATTGCGTTGTCCAAACTTGCGGAGTCGGATAGATGAGGTCGAATGATCGGATGGATCTCTTTTTGGAATTCTCCCCATTTTTCGCAGGCGAGTTCTTCTTCTCTTGCGAGCATCCAAATTCTATTCCCTACGATTGTATTGATCTCTCCGTTATGAGCGAGAATACGGAAAGGTTGTGCCAATGCCCAACTTGGGAAAGTGTTAGTGGAATATCTTTGGTGGAAGATACAATAAGGAGAAACCATCTCCTCACTTTTTAGATCCTCATAAAATTGAGAGACCTGGTTCCCGTTGAACAATCCTTTGAATGTGATCCTTTCGGAAGAGAAGGAACAAATATAAAAGTCCTCGCTCATGGAAAGTTTGAGTGCGTCTCTCATCACTTTCTTCTGGATCAGGAATAATTTAGTCTCGAAATCCTCGTTGGACATCCCATCCGGTTTTCCGATCAATACTTGTTCGATCTGTGGACGAGAAGCGTTCGCCTTAGGTCCTAAAACCTCAGGATTTACGGGAACATATCTCCAAGCATATAGCTTGAAGTTGAATTGCATAAGTGCTGATTCGATGAGGCTGCGACAAACATCTTGTTTGTCTATGTCCTCTCTTGGTAGGAACACCATCCCTACACCGATGGAATCTTCGTCAGGTCGTCTGTGACCCATCTCTTCGATGTACTTCGCAAACAGTTTCTTAGGGATACGGATCATGATCCCGGCGCCGTCTCCGGTTTGCATATCTGCATCTACGGCTCCGCGGTGGGTAAGGCATGCGACCGCCTTCAAACCCATTGATACAACTCGGTGATTGGACTCGCCCTTATAAGAAGCGACGAAGCCTACTCCGCAGTTATCGCGCTCGAAGGACTTGTCATATAGACCGTTTTCCTCCAAGTACTTTTGGATCCGCAACTGTTCGTCAAGGTTTAACATCCGCTAAGGTTCCTCTTTAGGGTTGATATAGAATCCGGGACACTGCTTTTGCCTTGGTCCACGGACAGAGGAAACCCCCACCCACGCGATGTTTGGCTGAATTTTGTAGCAAATGTCCGATTCTTAGACCAGTAAATTTGCGAGTGCCTAGTTTGAAAACGATCTTTTTAAAGGAATCCAGAGCCAAATCGCATATATACCGCTTATATCAGGTTTCTCCGTCTAAGTTCCTATGACAGAAGAATCTAAAGGGTCCAAGGCATTACTCTGGCTCGTGGCCTGCGGCTTTTTTATGCAGACTTTGGACGGGACAATTGTCAATACGGCTCTGCCTGCGATCGCAAAAAATTTAGATGCAAGCCCTTTAAGAATGCAATCGGTTGTGGTCGCCTATCTTCTTACGATGGCGATGATCATTCCAGCTTCCGGTTGGATCTCCGACAAATTCGGAATACGACAGGTTTTTATCGGCGCCTTATCCTTATTCGCCTTAGGCTCTCTATTCTGTGCTCTTTCTCAGAATTTAACCCAGCTTGTTCTTTCTAGGATTTTACAAGGTGTTGGAGGAGCACTTTTACTTCCTGTAGGTCGTCTAGCACTTCTTCGTTCCGTTTCCCCGGAACAATTTTTACAAGCGATCAGTTTTGTGGCCATCCCGGGCTTGATAGGTCCATTGGTTGGTCCAGTTTTAGGAGGATGGTTAGTAGAGACCGCGTCTTGGCATTGGATCTTTCTTATCAATCTTCCAGTAGGTGTAGCGGGGATCATTGCTTCTTCCATTTACATGAAAGGAAATCCAATCCGGAATTCATCCGTATTTGATCTGAAAGGATATCTGCTTCTGGCATTTGGTATGGTTACTTTTTCTTTAGCATTGGATGCAGGATCTAGCTTGGGTTTGCAGAAGGCAGGAGTCATACTTCTTACCATATTCGGACTCGCAAGTATCGCGGCTTATTGGATCCATGCTGCCAGAACTTCTGCCCCGCTCTTTTCTCCTCGAATATTTTCTATCCCTACATTGAGCATCGGCCTTCTTGGAAATTTATTCTCTAGGCTCGGAAGTTCGAGTATGCCGTTTTTGGTCCCGTTATTCTTGCAAGTGAATATGGGATATCCTCCTTTTAAAGCGGGTTTAATGCTTTTGCCAATGGCGATCGCAGGAATAGGCATCAAAAGATTTGCTCCATTATTAATCTATAAATTAGGTTATAGGAAAGTTTTAGTCACGAATACCCTACTGATAGGCTTGAGTATGAGCAGTTTTTTCTGGTTAAACTCTTCGGAGAACTGGTGGATCTTCTCTTTTCAATTATTCTGTTTCGGAGCATTCAACTCTTTCCAATTCACAGCAATGAACACTCTTACCTTAAAGGATCTGAATGGAGAATTTACAAGTAGCGGAAATACTATGCTTTCCATGATACAAATGTTAGCGATGGGAATGGGAGTCGCATGTGCTGCAGGAGCCTTGGAAGCGTTCCGAGATCTATTCGGTCAAGATCCGGACAATATGCTTTTAGCGTTCAGGAGCACATTCGCTTGTATGGGAATCATTACTCTATCTTCTAGTTTTATCTTTTGGCAGATCAAAAAAGAAGACGGTAGAAGTGCAGTTTTGAAAGATTCGGTTCTGGATTGAATTTTTAATTTCTACGGATAGAAAGAACTGGATTTAAGAATAGATCAGTCAGGATCTTTCTCTGGCTTGCATCAGGGATACGAGAAAGAAGTTGGTCCATCTTTCCTTTGATCTGAGCGAAATCCGGATATTCATCCATAACTCTTAGAATATGAGGCCAAGCTTTTTTCACAAGTTCAGCTACTGCAGGACTTGCGGTTCTTGCTTTATTCCAAGAAGCTTCTAATTGGTTTCTGATACGGAAAAAATCACGCCCTAGTTCCAGTACTTTTCTGAGTCTGGATTCTGAAAGACCTGTACGAGAACCAAGCTGACCTAAAGTCCCGTCCCATTCTACTACTTCTCCCCTGGATTCTTTCAAAAGAGAAGTTTGTAATTGAACAAGTGCATTTTCTTCTACTGGTAAAGAAGCGACCCAACGTTTATACTCTTCCAGTTGTCCTGCTTTTTGGAATACTCTCACCTTTCCGACTTGGTCCATATATTTAGAAAATGGAATACTTACTGGTGGTTCCGAGAAACTAGGAGAATCACCTCCAAAGTCCCCATCGAAATGAAGATCCTCTACATCGGAAAGAATATCTTCTCCCATTTGGACCGGAGAATCATCTTCTTCCAATTCTTCTACCTTCATGATCAAAGGTTTGCCGGAGAATAGTTCACCATATTTTTTTAATATTTCTTCTAGGATCGGAATTTCAGGTCCTTTGCGGACCGGAACCGGGATAGGTCTTGCGGCTGCACCGGCTGCCGCAGTTTCTCTTGCGACTTCTCCCAAGGCGGCAGCTTCTCTTTTTTTACCGCTAGAGATCTCTACCAGATAGATCATCCCTTCTTCTGCTTCGAATCTGTGTCCCGCAGGGAATGTAAATCCAAGTCCTTCTAATATCTCTTCAGATATCTTAGAATATTTTTTCTTACGGGGAGTTTGTTCTGCAGCGGACTCTTGTTCTATAAGTTTGGTTTTTACCTTATTTAAAGCACCCAGGAAGTTTCGATTCATATAAGAAGAAAGTTCTTGGGAACCCATTCCGAGGAATTGAGCGAACTGAGGAAGTTGATCAAAAAAATGATCCGTCTTTTGGACGTTGCTGGAAATATAAGAACGAAGTTTTATTTTAAGAGCTTCTTGTTCTTTGGCAGGAATTTTTTTAGCGGAGATCAACGTGCCGAAAAGTTGGATATGAGTATGAAAATAACTTAAAAATTCCCCATACGCTGTTAGAACGTATTCTCCATGGGAATTTTTTTCTATGACCTTTTTGTCTGCCATAATCCGGATTCGCAGTCAAGTTTTTACAACCCTAGACCGGAATTCAAGACAATTAAGTTACGAATCTTTCTTAAACGGTCTTAGGTAAAGTTTCTTCTGTAGGACTTCCGCTGATGATCCTGTATCTCAGGAATGTGTTGCAGGTCGCTTCTTCAGAATAACGAACCAGATCATAATCAGGGCGAGGAGAACGGAAAAAAGAAGAATGAGTCAGACGTTCTGTCACTTCTTTACGAATATGAGCTCTCGCTTCATTTCTTCTCATATAAACCGAAGGAACTACTATATCGTTCTTATAAGATAAAATATTATTTCTATAAATGGCCACGGTTAGGCGGATCCGGTAGGATTTATTTTCCGTTAGATCTTTAGGTTCCAGAAATTCCATGCGGGGGGCCTTTTATTTGAAAATCTTTCCAGACTTTCTATAACCAAAGTATCGGATTTTCCACCCCCCGATCTCAAATTTGGACCATAGAATTTTTTTACTTTTGAAAAATTAAAATCCTACCGATGAGCGACTTCACATTAAGGTAACATAACTCGATGGAGAGTCCATGGAGTTGCAAGGAAAGAAGAATCACCTGTGTCTGATACATAAAACGCCCCGGTAGAGATCTGGTTCGTAGGTATAGATATTTGATTCAACTCGGCAAAGTTGCCATCCCTCTTAAACACCTTATATCCATTATTAGAAGTTCCTTCTAAGGTATATAAATTCCCTGACTTATCCGTTGTGATCTGTAGGAATGGAGTCGTAGCTGATTGGACCAAATTATTCCATTCTAATGTATTGGAATTGAACTTAGAAATGGAAGTATGGATATCAGTATCGCCCATGCCGATCAGCATGTGATAAAAATTCCCGGCATAATCAGTCTCTAGTTCCACAGTGCTCATTATGAAAGATTCTCTATAAGAATTATCTAAATAATTCCCATCCCCTCCTCCATTGATAGAAGAGAAATTCAAATAAGTGAAACTATCTTCTTCTCCTAAATCCACATAATCACTGAATACTTTTCCGCCAGTCACAGCGATATTCGTAAAAGCAACGAATGAATTCGCAGGTAATGTCCGAGTAGTTACTCCGGTAAAATCCGTTTTAACTTTTATTAAAACCCTTGCATCCGAAGAATTTCTTCCTGAAATATATAAGAAGTCCCCATCAATCTCCAGATCACTTCCTTGGACTGAACGTCCTTGGAAAGCGGGCAAAACAAAACTAGAAAGATAAGCTCCATTCGGATTCAGCTTTGTGATCTGTTTTGTCGTATGAAGAATATAAAAATTCTTTTTATCGTCCCGAACAATTCTTAAAGGAGCAATTCCAACTAAACTTGGAGAACAATTGGAAAAGATAGGAGCAGAACAGGAAAGAATAGAAGATCTTTCCGTATCTACTGCAAAGACGTTTCCATTACGATTATCTGTTGCAATACTTTGGATCGTAGAAGGTCCTGCCGGATTAATTTTCATAGTCACCGAACCTCCGGACATTCCACTATGGAATCGAACTAGATAAGGTCCGTTATCCGGAAAAGTATTCTGTTGGATAGCAACAAGGATCTGTCCGCCACTCATAGTCATATCAATGATCTGGCCGACGGTAATTTGTTTGGATGCTAGTTGAACAGGAGTATCCCCGGTAATATCATATTGGAACAAATCAAAATTAGAATTGTCTGCTACTAACAGACTATTATCAGAAGGATGAATATAGATCGCATAAGGTTGTCTGAATGTTCCCGGTAGATCCCAAGTTTTGAGTAAATTCCCTGCAGAAGAATATTTAAAAATACGATCCGTGCCCGTATCGAAATTCGCTTCGCTAATATACAAATTGCCTAATGTATCCAAGGCAATATCCTTAGGAACGGAATCCGATGGAAGATCGATTAAACTTGTTTGGGTACAATCGGAATTCAATTCGAATACTTTCATTCCTACCAAAGCAAAGATACGATTAGAAACATCTACAACCATTGCCTTAGGAGAGATCCCAGTCCAAACACCGATCATATCCCCATTCACGTTCAGCAAATAGACATTTCCGCCGCTTGCAACAAGCACAGAATTCCCCCAAGAAGAAACCGAACTTGCTACTCCTGGAAAACCATTCTTAAATCTAGAATAAAGAGAAGTCCCTCCTCCTAGAGAATTCAATTTCGTAGAACAAGAAGAATTGAATGCAATTGTTCCAGTATCAAAAACGCTAATAGGAGAAACTTTACCTTCTAGATCCACAACTTGGACAGCATATTGAAATAAACTTTGAGAATCTGAAATTGGATCCGTAAAAACAGGATCAGTTACCGAACCGATTTGTTGGTAAGTGGATTCGAATACTAATTTTTTAAAAACTCTGTATTCCTGAGCAGGAACCGGATCCCAACGGATTTCCACCTTATCACTGAATACCGCATCAGACGCGCTCAACCATGTAGGAGTTCCAGCCTCCCCAGGTGGAGGATTTTCCGTGCCGGGAGAACCGGGAGAAATTGTAGCAAGAAGCGCGGATATAGGATCAATTCCTCCTCCTTCGGAAGAACATCCTACTAAAAAGGAAATATTAAAAACTAAAACAAGTAAAACTGACTTTTTCATAAATCTCGAAAAATATTAAAATTTTCTAATTTCCGCTTCCGGCGTTTTTCCCAATCAGCTCGTCCCTGGTGTATTTTTCCGAGTTATTTAAAATTTTCTCGGGGTCGTTCGGAATGAACGACACAAAACGGGGAACAAACGTCTGTTATACGGATTGATCGAATGCTTTGATCTCAAAACTTCGGACAAATCAGAACGTTATGTGTGTATGTGGATTCCCCGGCCAGTTAATAGCACAACAAACCGTGATTATTTTCTTTTTAGATTTTTTAATCTTCTCGGAAAAAAAGTGAGTAAAAGCTCAAAAATACTGTAACAATTGCTACAGCCAACCTTCTATCCAAAACATGTTCAAAAATCGGAATATAGACCGGCGTTCAAGAAAAAGTTTCAGAGACAGTATACATTCTTCTTTTTTGAGCCCAAGGAAGCCCCGGAAGTAAAAGAAGAATATAAGAGATGGGAAACGATTCGAAGATAATTTCTCCATGAAGGCTATTCATCTCCGTGATCCCTAAAAATTTAGAGATCATTATAAAAGAAATAAAGAAGGAAGAAAAAAGTATAAATGCAAAACCGATCGCGATCAGATGGCGGACCCAAATATTTTTCCAAACAAGTTTTGTATCCGTAAGTTTATGAAATTGAAAATTTACTTGGGTAGTACGAATGGAAAGAAGAAGTAAAAATAATGCCAGAAATATATTATTCCCACCACCCGCCGCAATCCCGAACCAAGTTAAGGTTGTACCGATAAGAATGATCAAAGAATAAATACAAAGAAGAATAACGGAAACCCTACTCCTGGAAAATCGTATCACCAATCCAAAAATAAAAATAAGAAGAACATCCATATAGAAGTTCCGAAAAGATCCCAAAAGAAAGGCGAAAAGAATACTCTGCAAAAACCCGATCAAAAACAGAATATAAGCGGAAAAATTTAATATAAACTCCGCCTCTCCCGGAGATTCTATCTTAGCAAAAAAACGTTTCAGGAATTTCATATCGGTTTCCAACAATCCTGCCTATTCCGCTTTTCCAGTCAATTTATTCAATTTGCCCGCCCTTTTGGCTGTTATATCTTGAGGTAAGATCCACTACAAATCCCCAAAAACCTTTCAGATTCGGGCTTAATCTGGAAAAATCCTAAATGACAAGTGATTCGGGCCCTTCTTAATGGAACTAGAGAGCACTCATGAACTTCCGATACAATCATTCTCCATTCTCTTACCAACGCCGTAGAACCAGAGAGGTAAAAGTTGGAGATGTTGGAATAGGCGGAAACAATCCGATCCGCATCCAATCCATGATCACTGCGGATACAAGAGACACAGAAAACTCAGTTAGACAAATTTTGGAATTAGAGGCTGCAGGTTGTGAGATCGTTCGATTGACTGTACCTTCTCAACCGGATGCGGATAACTTACCGAATATTCGTAAGGAACTTAAAAAGTTAGGAAGTAAAGTCCCTCTCGTTGCTGATATCCATTTTACCCCAAGCGTTGCTATGAAATCGGTAGAATGGGTGGAGAAGGTCCGCATCAATCCAGGTAACTTCGCTGATAAGAAAAAATTCGCGATCAGAGACTATACGGAACTTGAATACAAAGAAGAGTTGGAAAGAATTTCCGAAGTATTCAGTCCATTGGTACTTCGTTGCAAAGAACTGGGAGTCTCCATGAGGATTGGGACTAATCATGGTTCCTTATCTGATCGTATCATGAATAAATACGGAGACACACCGCAAGGAATGGTGGAATCTGCGATAGAATTTATCCGGATCGCAGAAAGTCTTTCTTATAAAGATATTATAGTAAGTATGAAAGCCTCCAACCCACAGGTGATGGTCCAGGCATATAGATTATTATGCAGTCGTTTCATGGAATTGCAGATGGACTATCCATTACATCTAGGAGTAACTGAAGCAGGAGACGGGAAAGACGGAAGGATCAAATCCGCAATCGGTATCGGCTCCCTATTAGAAGACGGATTAGGAGATACTATCCGAGTTTCCTTAACGGAAGATCCAATCCACGAAGTTCCAGTCGCAAGATTACTCGCGGACAAATATAATAAACTCAGATTTCCGGAAACACAAAGCCAAGGATATTCCGAATTCAGAAATCCTTATTCTTACCAAAGATTTTATAGCAGACCGATCCAAATAGGAAGTCTTCCTCTGGGAGAAAATCATGCAGTTCGGATCGAATCAGTATTACCTTTCGAATCCGAAAGCGGATTTTCGCAGGAACTATCCTCACTTAAAAGTTATGCAAGATCCAGATCCTTAGAATTGGAAATGGTTTCAGTACCACTTCCTTCCGATGAATTCCTAAGAGAAGAATGTATTTCTGCAATTAAATCTTCCTCGGTTCCAGTGGGGGTCATCGTAGAACAAAACGAATTATTACTCGAAGACGTATTAGAAGATCTGATCCCATTCCCTAAAGTAACAGTAGACCCATTCCATCATTTCCAAAACAGGGATTCTTTATTAGAATTTCTGCATAAAAGAGAAGGAAAAGGGATTACTGAACTAAATGTCCAGGCCTACCAAATCGAAAGCCTAAAAGGACTTCCTGAAGAATTTAAGAACGCAGGAATAGAATCAATAGCATTCTCCATACAAACTTTCCATATATTACACGATTACAGAAAATTAGCACGAATACTCAGCGATTTTGATTATCCTATTCTCCTAAGTACAGAATATCCGGACATGGAAACTGCATTATACGAATCTTCTATCGGAATCGGCGGAATGTTGACGGATGGGATCGGGGATATGCTTCGTATCAAAGTAATCGATAGTGAGCCCGAAGCAGTTCTACAACTCGGGTTTGATATACTACAAGCAACCAGATTAAGACTTACAAAAACGGAATATATCTCCTGCCCTTCTTGCGGACGAACCTTATTCGATCTACAAACCACAACTGCGCGAATCAAAGAAAAAACAGGTCATCTAAAAGGTGTTAAGATAGCTGTTATGGGCTGTATCGTAAACGGTCCCGGAGAGATGGCGGATGCGGATTTCGGTTACGTAGGTGCAGGCCCAGGTAAAGTCCATTTGTACCGTGGAAAAGAAATCGTACTTAAAAACGTCCCTTCCGAAGAAGCGGACGAAAGATTAGTCCAATTGATCAAAGACTCCGGAATGTGGATGGAGAGAGAATCAGTGGCCAGTGAAAATACTTTTTAGATCTTTCTTTTTCAAGAATTTCACAATAATTTAAATATCCCAATTGGGTAATAGATCCCGCCTAACGTAAAAATTCCAAACTTTCATAGGAAAGTCGGCCGATTTTCCCTATATTCTGTCTGCCATCCTTCCTTTAGGATATATCAACCTATAAGAATATTTTAAAATTGGAATTTCTCAAATGAAAAAGTACAGGTCCTTGTATATTCTATTCCTGACATCCTTAGTTCTATGGAATTGTGAAGTAGAACATAAAAATTATGATCTAGAAACTTCCGTTCTTTTAAGCCTAACAAGCGCTGCGAGTCCTGCAGCTTTCTCCTTTCAACTTCCAGATTCGAACCAGACAACTTGTTATGATACAAGCGGAGCAACGCGTGGATGTACAGGAACAGGCGAAGACGGAGAATTCACGAATATTCCAGCCCCATTTTCATTACAAATCCAAGATTCGGGTGAAACAATATTAGAAGAAAGTTCCGGTCTAACTTGGCAAAGATGTCCATTCGGAATGATTTGGAACGGAAGCACTTGTATCGGTTCCATCATCAATGTATATTGGCAGGTGGCGAACGCATATTGTAATTCTTTAACCACTGCAGGAAGAAGTTGGAGACTTCCTACTGCCAGAGAATCTGCTCTTTTCGGAGATCATTCCCAAACAAATCTATTATCTAGCACCTATTTCCCGAACGGACAAGCATCCGGAGGTTGGACATCCACACCTGCAGTGGGTTTTTTCGGAAGATACTTATTCTATTCCTACGGAGGTATTACTCCAATTGATGAGACTACAAACATGCCTATCCGTTGTGTATCTGGTCCTAAAACACCGAATGCAAGTTTCACGGATTTGGGAGACGGTACTTTACAAGAAACGAATACCGGACTTATAATTAAAAAATGTGCGTATGGACAGGCGGATGACTCTACTTGTACGGGAGCCGCAAGCCCATTAAATTGGCAGCAAGCATTAGATTATTGCAATAATCTAAACTTTGCATCGAGAACGGATTGGAGGCTTCCATCACATAGAGAATCCTTCTTTATTTCGGAGCCCTCGATCGGTAATTCGAATCTTCCACTTTCACTTTTCCCGAATAGTATACAAGCATCCATTGCATGGACAGGAACTACTGCCAATAACGCTCTAACGACTGCCCACGCTCAGATGGTCTACCAAATGTATAGTTATTCTAAGTCGGACACAAGTAATGTTCGCGCTCGTTGTGTGGCGGATCCTTGAGTTAAATTTCGCACAGAGTCCACCGAGAACACAGAGATTTGATTAGATGTAGGAATTCCTACATGACACTCCGTGTTCTCAGCGATCTCTGTGTAAAACTCTTCTCTATAACTCGTTCGCTTCTACGATAATAAAGTTAGGAGAAACCTGTCTCAACTTCTTAGCGGAATATTTACCCTTGTCTTGAAACGCTTTCTGTTTCCAAACCTGAGTAGAAAATTCCGTTTTAGAATTTTTGATCTTATCGTAGAAATGATCCGCTATTTTTTGTTTACCCAAAACTGACTGAGTTCTCGCCAGCCACAACGCACTTTGCTGCTTTCTGAAAGAAGAAGTCTCTAAACTTTCCGCTTGCTCCAATAAGAACGCGGCCTTATTCAGATTTCCTTTTTCCAGATATAAAATCGCTTCTAAGAATAGGATAGAAGGATCCTTTCCTATAAATTCTTCGTTCGCCTTCTGCAATTCCAGAAGAATATCATCAATTCCGCCCATACTTGGATCGTCATTGATAAGCATTGCTTTTTTATAATGTTGAATCGCAGATCCCACCTTAAGATTTTTAGACTTCGGAACCCTCTTCACTTTTCCTTTTTTGGAATCAGAAAGATCCAAAAGTTTATAACCAGGTTCGCCCCAAGCCATTGGAATTTCCACATAAGGGCCGCTACTAGTAGGAGCAGTACCGACGGAGACAAAAATTTTACGAGCTTCTGCACTCATCACTACCGACTTAACCGAAGTGATCTGACGGATCGTGGAACCCATTGTACGGACTTCTCCGCTCGAGCAATCGATAGTATCGTCCAAAAGATTCTGAAGATCTACAACACTGGTTCCCTTTTTTTTCTTTTGGGAAGATAGAAGTTGTTCTGCTCTATCAAAACGACTAATACAATGATGATAAAAAACGGGAGCTGCCATAATCTCCCCTTCTTGTAACTTTTCACTTTGGTAATGGTTTGTATTAACAATATGATCTTTTCCTAAATTAGGATAAACCACATCCACATTTCCGTAATTTGTCTCTATGATCGCAGCCTTCGGTCCCTTCTCCTTATGATTTGTAATGATCATACCCCAAGTAGAATTGATCTTATGTTTTTTAGCGATACTCACCGCTTCTTCGATAGATCTTGCTTCTGAGATAATTTTATGACCGAAATCGATCACTCCCAAACCGTTAAAGCCTATCTTTTTATGAAAGCGAGTATGGAATGCGATTGTAAGGCCTGCCTCATTGAAAGCGGTGATCCCGGGAACATCCGCACCCCTACATGCAATATAACCATAACGTAAACCTTTTTCAGGAGTACAGAAAACAACGATCGGGCGTTTATCCCAAACTTCTACACCTGGAAAATCGAAATTGCGCGCATGATATAATTTGCCGTCCTGACTTTGATCTCCCCAAACGGCGACACTCGTACAAGCCGGAATCATTTGAGGACTTCTGCCCGGACTCATATGTGCTAGCTCAGGAAGAAGCTGGATCATACCCAAAAATCCAACGGAGTTCTGGAAGGAATCCATTGTGAAAAGTTCTTTCTCTAATTTCGCAGAACGACCCGCAGAAGTTAAAGCAGCAATTGTCCTCGCAGAAAATTCAGAAGGCCTATGCTTCATCATTCTTCTAGACATCCAATTCACCAGAAGAGAAGTAACACCCTTCGCTAAAAAATTCCGATTGCTACGAGGCAAACTCCCCAATAGAAGATTGCGGGCCATCACAGGATAAAAATCAAAGATCGGCTCGAACTGCCCGATCTCATTCATAATCTCGCCAAATTGTCTTCCCATCTCTTCTTGGGAACCCTTGAGCTGTAGTACTGCTAATGGATATGTTTCCGAATTCATGGGCCAATCTTAACAGATATTCGAATAGTCATCGACCGCCTCCATAGGTTCGGATAGCCGAACTTATCGGATCGGACTTGTTGTGCCGCTTTTTGACGCGAAAGCGAGTTGCAGAATGTCGGCAGGAGAATCAAATAGCATCCGGCTCAAAAAGCCATCTATGGAATACCTACATATATTTTTACTGAAATTCCTGCAATTTGGGGCCGGAGCCGCATTTATATACGCCTATCTGGAAATTATCCGTCCAGGTTCCGGGAATCGGATCTTGGTGCTTATAATGATCCTAACTGGGACGATCCTACTCAGATACTCCTGGTATCTACAGGATGATCTATTAGAATTTCCTTATCTATTTATATTCTTACACACAAGCGTATTATCCGTAGGGCCGCTGATCTACACCTATATCCGTTCCTTCTTAGCGACAGAAGAAGAAAGCCCGAAAGAAAAACTCATCCGCTATGGACTACATTTTTCACCGGTGATCTTATTCACCGTTTTTGAATGTATTTTCTTTTCCCAAGATAGCTCGAAATTGAAAGCTCAGGTAATACAGGGAGCCAAAGAATTCAGGTTAGATTGGGCTCACTTGGGAAGTTTTATCGCAAGTATCCAGGTCTCCATTTATTCACTGTTCTGCCTGTATCTTTATCATAAAGTTAGCAGAAGATATGAAATGTACGAGTTAAAACTGGTATGGTTCTTACTACTTCTACCGGTATTCGCAAATAGTTTTATAGGAACCGCCTATTTCCTAAAAAACAAATATTTGTTCGAGTTAGGGGCCTCCCTTATCTGCGTAATGGTGCTTCTACTCTTCTTGGTCAGAGAAAGGCACCCTGGATTTTTTAATGAGATCAGTGAAGTTATCCAAAGTGCAAAATACCAAAATACCCCACTTCTCTCCAAAGAAATAGAAGTGGCAAATTCCAAACTTAAGGAATTATTAGAAACTAGAAACTTATATAGAGATAGCGAATTGAGACTTGTGGACCTAGCGGCCGAACTTGGATTAAATTTGCACCAAACTTCCAGATACTTAAACGAAGTTCACAAAATGAATTTTTACGAACTAATCAATCGGTATAGAGTACAAGAAGCCTGCAAACGTTTGGTGGAAGAATCCGATAGTTCGGTTTTAGATATCGCATTCGCAGTGGGTTTTAATTCTAAATCCACCTTTCATTCTCAGTTTGTAAAGTTTATTGGAATGTCGCCTGCTCTGTATAGAAAACAGAAAGGGAATCCAAACAAGTCCTAAAAAACTGCAGAAATCCCGAAATAATATCCCCGGATCTTCTCCCTTCCCGAATCAGGAGTCTGGGGATAAATATTAATCGCATCCGTAAATTGATAATAAGTAACGTACTGATCCGAATAATTTTTATATGAAAAATTAGACCTATTATAGTTATAGCCGAAGTACAATTTATATTTTTCAAAAAAGATATAAGAAAAGGAAATATCAAGTTCGGAACCCCTAAACACTCCCATAGTATTATGATGAGAGTATTCTTTATATAAAAAAGCGAATTCCTCAAAACTTGATCCTGTCCATTCTAAGAACGTATCATAACCTTGCCAGCTAAGGCTCCTACGCCCTTCCGTATAATAAAATTCCAAACTCAAATTCAAATAAAGAGAATCATATAAACGTAAATTACTTTTGATCGCAACCTGAGGACCTAATGTATGGATTTTTTCCGAGCCAATTCCGGATAAACTTCCGGACCACATATTAGTATCTATCTTTCTTAATCCGGCTCCGAAATATAATTTTTCTCCGAACGGAGTCAGAGCATAAGACAAATAGTTTAACTTGTAATCGTTTCTTTCTAAATCAGAGACATCTCTTCTTCTAAAACCATAACCGGCATCATTCCCATAAATATAATAATAGTGAGCCTTTGTGAGAGCATTTTGGGAAAATAAGAACTCTACCCCATACTTTTTTTCTTCATCTATAAATTTGAAATACAGAGGATAAATAGTCCTAATGTTTCCAGTCAGATTAAAATCTCGATTTACCTGTTGTTGTGCAATATTTGCGTTCGATTGGTATATGTACGGATCATATTCTGATTTCATGATCCTGAAGCCCAGCTCTGAAATTTTTTTAGAAGAAGATGGAGTTTTGTTCGGTTCTGGAACCTGATTAGTATTTTCAGATCCTTGGAC
This sequence comes from Leptospira selangorensis, assembly GCF_004769405.1. Taxonomy (NCBI): domain Bacteria; kingdom Pseudomonadati; phylum Spirochaetota; class Leptospiria; order Leptospirales; family Leptospiraceae; genus Leptospira; species Leptospira selangorensis. The sequence continues at coordinate 123,787 of NZ_RQES01000018.1, read as the reverse complement.
CGAAGGATTCGTATTTACGGGATTCGTAGGAGATTCCTGAGAAAATAAAGATGTAGTAAGTAATAATATTGTAATAAAATAAATCAATTTCACGAGAAGTGATTCAACCTTCCAACTAACACGTTACTCTCCTTGGCGAATGGCGTCGGAGTTAAGACATATTTTTTAAAGGAAGTCGGCTGACAAGAAAGAATATCATTCAGAATACTTCTCCTATTTGGGTGATCATTTTTAATTGTTAAACGAAATGAGAAAAACTTCCGAATAGAACGATTTTCCATTAGTCCAAAAATACGCCAAATTGACAGTATTAAATTTTTCCTGAAATTTTCAGTCCGGCGGTCTTTTTATAAAAAATAATTGACTATTGGCATATTATTTATAGTCCAATGGTATATTAATTAATGAGGTAGGAACTCATGCAAAAAGTATTGGTAACCGGTGCGAGCGGGCACCTGGGTTTTTCTTTAGTAAAACTTCTTCAGGAAAGGGGTTATGAGGTAACAGCTGCGGTTAGAGATGCAAACGACTCTAAAAAAACTGCTAACCTTAAAAAGTTAGGAGTGAAGTTAGTCTCCGCCGATTTGGGTGATAGAGAATCTCTTCGTAAAGCGCTCCAAGGACAGGATGGCCTCTTCCAAGTGGCGGCGGCCTTCAATCTAACCGCCAAAGATCCTCAAAAAGAAGTTGTGGAACCGAATATAAACGGGACCAGAAACGTTTTGGAAGAAGCACATAAGGCTGGGATCAAAAAGGTAGTATACACATCCAGTATCGCTGCTGTGGGAACAATTGCGGAAGGAGAATCTCCTCTGAACGAATCCACATGGAATGATTCCGCAAAAGAACCTTATGCGATTTCCAAAACCCAATCCGAAAAATTGGCTTGGGAGATTTCTAAAAAATTAGGTTTGAATCTAGTGACTGTTCTTCCTGGAACTATCTTAGGACCACAGTTCACCCAACCTACTTCTTCCTTAAAGTTGATACAGGACATTTTAAAAGGGCAACTTCCATTCGCACCTAAGATGACTTTTTCTTACGTGGATGTCAGAGATGTTGCGATGGCACATATCATGGCTTATGAAAATCCTTCTGCACAAGGAAGATATATTGCAACCGGGGAAACTCTTTCCGTTTCTCAAGTTTGTAAACTAGTCAAAGAGATCCATCCTAAGGCAAAAACAACCGGAAAGGAACTCCCTTCCTTTATCGTTCGAGTCATGCCTTACCTGGATGCCTTCAAACATGCAGTCACAGGTTTAGACAGACAGATCAATTTCGAGATAGTACAAGATTATCTGCAAAGAAAACAAGAATACAATTCGGATCGACTGTCGAAAGAATTCCAATGGAAACCTATGCCTGTCAAAAAATCACTCCAAGAGACGGTTGACTGGATGTTGTCCGCTGCCGTATAGTTTCCTGAGAGTGGATAAAAAAAGAGCCAGAAGGCCGGAAGAAAAGGAAATACGCAAGCAGTCCATCGTGGCTGCCTTGCGGGAACTTCTGGTAAAACAAAAACATCCTCTACCTAGCACCCAGGAGATCGCGGAAGCCGCAGGAGTCACCAAGGGTGTGATCTATTTTTATTTCAAGACCAGGGAAGAAATTTTTCTCACACTTCATTTGCAAGAAACTGAATCCTTTTTTAAGGAAATGGGCGAACTATTGCAAGGTCCTGAATATTCTTTAGCCAAGCTAAAAGAAAAGATCATTCATCAGTTTTCACAGAACGAAATTTTCATGTTTGTAGGATTGATCATTCCCGGAATTTTAGAAAGTAATGTGGACCAAGACTTTTTGTACGAATTCAAAAAGAATACTTCGGATGGAATGGACGAACTAGCGAGGATCTGGCTTTCCAGAGAAACCGGACTTACAATCGTAAACGCCAGAAAATTTATATTACGTTTTTACTTTTTAGGCCTAATGCTTTGGCAACATCATAACCCGCCCAAAGAAGTGAAGGAAGCATTTTTGAACAAAAATCTTTGGCTTTTAGAAGGAGAGCTCGACCAAACACTTTCGGAATCCTTCGATTGGCTTTGGAAAGGAATGAATTCTTAAAAGAGAAGACCGGCAGCGCACTGACCAAGGAATTTCTACCGCGCTGCCGATCCGAGTTAATTCGCTTTCTATTTTGTGCAAGGTTCCACTTGGAACTTCTCTCTGCTGACAACACTAACGTTCGGCACCGGCAATACAGGCATAAAAATTTTAAATATGGAAAAATGTTCTTATCCCAAATTGAATATAGAAAGTATCTTATATTCCAAATTGGATATTCGTTTTTAGAAAAAAGGTAGCTATGAATTTCATAAAATATTCATAAATTATAATATTATTTGGGAATGAAATTTTTTATCCCGGAATGTTCCCAGAGAATTCTTTTGATCTCCAGAATTGTAGGCATATGATCTTGGACAGAATGATCCGAATCTATCAAAAGTTCGGATTCCGCTCCATCTATATGAGAACTATCATAAGAAACTACGGAATCATTGATCCATTCCAAATCCCTAAACTTAGAATTTCCTATGATAGAATGAAAAGGAACCTCAGGTTTTAATTCTCCGGTGACTTTCATGAACAGACTATTTGGAGAAAGTCCATCTACTCCATAGGTTTCCGGAAGAATAGATTCTTCTTCGGAATCTGAGGTTAGAAATTTGTAGGCCTTTCCTATATTATGAAGAGCACCTTTTGGAAGTACGAATAAGATCCTTGCGATAGAAGCTAAAAATCCTTCGGCAAGATTGGACCCTCTATGCGGTGTCGCAATGAACACCACCCTTTTTACAAACGGTAACGGTTTGAATTCGAATACTCTTTTTACTTCTAACTTTGACTCTGAGTTAAGTGATTCGAATTTTTCGGAAGAAACATTCGCAACTTTCATCCAATCTTCTTTTTTACTCCTGGTTACCATTAGTTTGGATAGAAGTCCACCCATACTATGGCCCACAATCATCATCTTATCGAAAGAGGAATCTTCTCCTTTCGGATCATAAGTTTTTCGTAAATCTCTAAGTGTATCCCTAAAATCCGCGGCGGAAATCGTGATCGGATTTCCTGTAGGGTACCAATATACCCAGAACTGATAGTTATCCTTGATCTTAGGATCCGCCAAAAGTTCGTTGATCATTGGAAACCAAATAAAAGGAGAAGAAGCAAGCCCATGCACAAACACCACTGGGATTTTTCCTTTTCTGTATGGGTATACTAGATAGAGGCCCTTTCTTTCTAAGGCCACCTCTCCGTCGAACTTCGCAAAAAATCCGTCTCTCTTTTCCGCCCCTGACAACATATACGCCAAAGGAGTGGTCGTATCACTTTCCATCGGCAAATCCAATCCGGAAAATTGGACACGGTCCCTATGCACAGGATCGTATAGATGTATAACTGCCTTTAAAGTTAAATTACGATTTTCTAAATAAGACTCTTCCAGGGTCAGAAGAGCCGTCCCGGGATATGCCTGGCCTACTCCGGCTACGAATTCGTATTTTCTTCTTTCTTCCGGTTCTTTTTCAGGATGTTTTCTAATTAGGATAAGAGGAGTTCCTATCCCGAATTTACTGATTTGGTTGGAGAATCCCGCATTTTTATAATCGTAAGCGACTTCGACCTCTAAGAAGTTTTTTGGAGTCCAGGCCGTCTCCACTTCTGCCCTGGTCATGGAGAGTGCGCCTCTTATGAGCGGAAGGTTTAGATCGGTTAGATTCGCGAGTTTCCTATTCCTTTTGGCAAATCGAACCAATTGTGCGAGTGATCTATTATATGTTTCTAATGCAAATCTAAATTCCATGGAGAATGGATCCGCTGCAGGGATAGCTTTTTTATCGAATAGATACGTATATGAATATACTAAGGAAGAAGCAAACATCCTTGCGAACATCGGGTCTTCCAGGTCCAATTCGGATCCTACATGATAACATAATTCGGAAAGATAATACGCGAGCTCTCTGGTTTTTAATGCAACCAATCTGTTATCAAGATCGTAGATGACTACTCTGGGGGCTTCCTGGTATCTTTTGTATAGATCATTACTTTTTAAAAATCTGGTCGTAATTAGGCTTAGCTCTTCGGAAGAAATTGCATTTGCTCGAACACTACGTATCTGTTCGTATTTGGAATAAGAAATTGTGGAATACGTTGCAGAACTGCATCCGATCAAGAACGCGGTCGAAAATAAGAAGACAAGGATGCCTTTTGAAAAGCGGATCACTTTCTCTAAAGAACTTGTTTTAGATAAAATGCAATCTCTTATTTAGGTAAGTTTACAAGATCTCGGATTCATCTAATCTCGTTTTAAATATGTATAGATGATCTTGCCTGAACGATTTAAGATCCCTTGGTAAACCAAATGTTCTTTTGTAAATTCTACTTTTGCTAAATTTCCACGAAAATATTGTGCATTGATAAATCTTACTGTTCCAAGCGGATTTCCCTTAGTATCCAGAAATTCAATATGATAGGACGGGTCTTTTAGGGGGACGAGCGCAAATCCGGATTTATATTGTAATGGCAAATAACAAACTGAGTTTTGTCTATCCTTGTCAGTGACAGGACTATGTTCGTAAATAAAAAGTTTATTCAGATCCGGAAACGGTTTCTCCCAAACGATCTCGAATTTTTCATTCAAAACTCCGAAAGAACGATCCTTATAGAAAAAAGAAAATCCTTCCGAAAATATGGATACTAATCTTACGCCTGTAGGTAGATCTTTCCATTTTCCATCTAAACTATAATAGCGGATCTCTTTGTTTGGGCCGGAAATAACCGGAAAAGGTCCTTCCCCCATGCCACAAGGAGCTTCCGATCCTATCGGCAGAATACTTTTTCCTTCTAGATCGATGATTGTAATTTGATTTTCTTTGTTATGAATTTTGGCGGTGTTGTTCTTAAAATCATCTACTCGGATAAAATCCCCGCCTAATTTTTTTTCTCCGTTCGAATCTAAATAACCGCAATCCCTTATGTGTTGTACGCAGTATGCGATTCTTCCCTCGGATTCATATCCTAAAATAGGATATTCCGGTTTTACAATGATCCTACCGTTCAAATCCATCATTCCGAATCGTCCGTCTTTTCGGATTTTGATCTTTTCGTTTTTCACCCCGATGTATTCGTATCCGGACGGTAGCTTTCTAATTTCCTTCCCTTTCTGATCGATAAGTGAGTGTGAATAATCCCTTCCGTACACCACAGCCATATCAGATTCGAAATCAGAACATTTATAATAGGTTTTAAATTTAAAATTCCCTTCTTCGTCAATGTATCTACATAAGTTCCCTCCTACCGGCACAGGCATAAGAGAGGGAATTTTTTCTTCCGCGCTTAAAACTCCTTGAACAAGGAAAAATATAAGAAGTGCCCGGATCATATTTAATATAATCCAAATAAACCCGAAATAAGACAATGTTCTTGAATTTAGATTAGAAATTTTTTAATTTCTAATCTTAGCGGCTTAGCGTGAGCTTTATTATTCTATAGGAGCAAGATCTGCGAGGGTGAGATCTTCGATTGTGTGAGGATATCCTTCTCGATCATTATATAGGACGGAAACTTTGTCTCCATTGATCTCTTGGATCTCCACTTGAGCGCCGGTGAGTACGATCACTCCTTTTAAAAGAAAACTTCTTTTAGTTAGTTTAGCTTTATCACCCGGCTTCATGTTTCTCCATATAGATATCTTTTCCTTCCTTCTTCATGGAAGAGAAAATATGTATTTGTCTTTGGTCCACTCTGGTGCCTATATCATAGACTGCGTCCGTAAAGTCCGCACCCTCTATCTTGGCCCCCGCGAGTTTTGCCCAACGTAAATCCGCACCTTTTAGATTGGCGCCTGTTAGGTCCGCTCCATTCAAGAAGGCTCCACGAAGTCGTGCACCTTCAAAATTGGCTCCTGCAAAATTACAGTTGGTTAAGAATGCGTTGTTTAAGTTTGCTCCGGAGAAATCCACTCCATGTAGATCTTCTTTTTCTAATATGATAGAAGATAAGTCCTGACCTTTTAGGCTTCCGGTTTCCGCAAGAATCTCTTTTGCTTTTGCGGCAGTGATCCTTCTTTCTTTCGGAACTCCTGCTCCGGTTTCGTAATCATGGATTGCTTGTTGGAGTGCTGCTACTGCAGACTCAGGATAATTTTTACGACGCTCAGGAAACTCGAATTGTTTTTCGACGTCGTCGGTGGTGACGTTTTTCAATTCGTCTATGGTTTTTCCCTTAGCGATCTCTGTGGCCATTGCAAGTGCAACGATCCCGAATCCACAACCTGTGGTAGTATAACTTGCATCAGTGACTTTTCTGTTATCGTCTATTTTAAGATAGATACGATATCCGTCTCCACAACCTACGTTTCTATAGTTGGAAACGACTGTGGCGTCTTCCATTTCTCTATAGTTCAACCTTTGGTCGTTGATTTCTTTATATCTGTTAAAATCCATTACTGACATGATAATTGCCTTTCTTAGATTAGACTTTGTTGATAGAGCAGGAAAGCACTTTTAAGCGGGAAGATTTCTTTTTTGATCGCGTCAGGGATCCGAAGAGTGCGTAGCAGTCGCGAAGCGACCGGAGCGCAAGCGCAGCTCGGAGGAGCCCGACCTTTGCGAAAGCAAAGGGGACGCCCCCAAACCTAAAATCCCGATTAGGAGATTTTGTATTTTTTCTTGAACTTGTCTACTCGACCGGTTGTATCCAGAATTTTGGATTTTCCGGTGAAGTATGGGTGGCAGTTGGAGCAAATTTCCACGTGGATGTCTCCGACCGTAGTGCGAGTCTCGTAAACCGCCCCACAAGCGCAGCGAATTTTGGCGTCAGCGTATTTAGGATGAATGTCTGTTTTCATGTTGTCCCCTTTTCCAAAATCTTATTAGGCGTTCATACTGCCCAAGAAGCTCTCGTTAGTCTTAGACTGTCTCATCTTCTCGAGTAATAATTCCATGCTTTCTGTGATGCTCATGGGAGAAAGCACTTTTCGGAGCACAAAGACCTTCTGGAGGGTTTCCTTAGGTAGTAGGAGCTCCTCTTTTCTGGTTCCGGACTTATTGATGTCGATCGCAGGGAAAATCCTCTTGTCGGAGAGTTTTCTGTCCAAATGGATTTCCATATTACCGGTACCTTTGAACTCTTCGAAGATCACCTCGTCCATTTTGGATCCGGTGTCTACGAGCGCTGTTGCGATAATCGTCAAAGATCCGCCCTCTTCGATATTTCGAGCGGCTCCGAAGAATCTTTTCGGTTTGTGAAGTGCATTCGAGTCCACACCACCGGAGAGTATTTTTCCGGATGTTGGGATGACCTGGTTATAAGCACGAGCCAAACGGGTGATGGAGTCGAGTAGAATGACCACGTCTCTTCCGTGTTCCACGAGGCGTTTTGCTTTTTCGATGACCATCTCTGCAACTTGGACGTGGCGAGTAGCAGGTTCGTCGAATGTAGAAGATACTACCTCTCCCCTTACGTTACGGGCCATGTCTGTTACTTCTTCCGGACGCTCGTCTATGAGTAGTACGATGAGTGTAACTTCAGGGTGGTTGCTTGTGATCGCGTTTGCGACATTTTGCATCAGAATGGTTTTACCAGTTCTTGGAGGGGCTACGATGAGTGCTCTCTGTCCTTTTCCGATCGGGCACATTAAATCTACGATCCTTGTATCTAGTTGAGAAGGGTCATGCTCCATTCTCAATCTTTCATTCGGATATAACGGAGTTAAGTTATCGAATAAGGCACGTTTGCTTGCTACATCAGGAGTGTATCCGTTTACGGTTTCCACTCGGAGCATAGCAAAGAATCTTTCGGATTCTTTTGGAGGTCGGATCTGACCTTCGACAGTGTCTCCCGTTCTGAGTCCGAATAATTTGATCTGGGAAGGAGATACGTAAATATCATCCGGTCCCGGAACGTAATTATAATCCGGAGATCTAAGGAAACCATATCCGTCCGGAAGTCTTTCCATAACGCCGGCCGCATGGACCTGACCTTCTCTCTCCGCCTGGGCTTGTAGGATGGCGAATATTAAGTTTTGCTTTTTTAGTCCGCCTGTGTTCTCTACGCCAAGGTTCTTAGCGACTTCGATCAGTTCTGCAATGGATGTTTTTTTAAGCGCTACTAAATCAATAGGAGCAGGTGTAGGTCCCTCGTAGGAACCACGACGTCTTTTTCTGGAACGGATCTCCGCTGTTTCCGGATCATCTTCCGGTAAATTCGGTTCTTCTTCGTTATTATCGTTTTGTGCGTCGTTATTGTTGTTTTGATAGTTGTTTCGGGGCTTGGAGTCTCGTCTTGGATTGGCCATGGAATACCGTTATTGGATTTGGAAGGAGGACCTTCCTGTATTCATTTTTTATTCGATTAAGAGCGGGTTTTGAAGGATCCGGGTAGTCGGTTCTTTTTTTAAGCGACCGGGGAATCCCTTATTTTTTCAAACGAGCGTTTGCTCGGAAGAGAGGAAAGGGTCGGCTCTTAATGTGGACTATTTCCAGATTACAAACTCTGTCAAGGCTTTTATTTTTGCTTTGTCCTTTTTTTAGACGTGGATTTTTTCTTAGAACTTACCTGCTTTTTTTTTGAAGCAGGTTTTGGTTTGGTTTCCGCGACCGCAGGTTTGTTTGTCTGCGAAACTGCCTTTTTAGGAGGACTTTGTTTGCCTGTTTTCTTTCTAGGGATCGGCTGGTCCTTATTCAATTTAAACTTACTGGTTAAATCCAAAAACTTAATTCTATTTTGTAGAGTGGTTCTTGGCACTCCCAGATCCAAGGCGGCATGGGAAACATTCTCTTGGTTTCTTTTAAGTGTATGATAAATATAACTTCCTTCCACTTCTTTTAACATTGTTTCGAGTGGAAGTTTTTGATTGAACGCTTCCGTGACTGAAGGGAACGCAAATCCCTCCCCATCTTGGCTGTTTAGTTTTGCGGAAGCCGGGGAGAAATGATATAGATAACCCAGAGGTTTTCCTTTTTGCTTTAAGATAGATACCCTTACGATACAATCCAGGTCCGGAATAAATGTCTGAACGGAAAGCCTACCTTCTTCCAATCTTAATTCATGAGTTTTGAGATAATTTCCAAGTAAGTCCTTGGACATTTCTTTCAGTAGTTTTTCCGCCTGAAGAATGCTGTCTCTAAACCATTTTTTGACGAGTATATCTTTTTCGAATGTCTCGTTATAAAATACAGTATGTCCATCCAAGTCCGTCGCAATTAATCCATCCGGAAAGTTTTGGAGAAGTACTTCCATAAACCATTGGCTTTGTTTTGCCTTTTCTTCTTCCGTTTTTTGTGGAGAGACTTTCGGTTTTTCTGTCTCCTTAGCCATCCAAGAAGATCTGCTAAGTTCGGAGAGAAACCTAGGTTTGTCCCAATCCTCTAATTTTTCTCCGAATGGACCTAAGACAGGTATGGTTCTTTGTTTTTGGAAAAATGCTAGAACGGTTTCTGGAATTTCTCGGATCAAAAATTCTTCAGGGATCCTTTCAAATTCCCTTTCGGCAGCGCTCAAGTCTGCGAGTTCCATTAGAACTCTTTCTTTAGGGAGTAATCCTAGTAAGCCTGTTCCTTCTTCCCATACTGGTAAATGACTGGCGGGGCTATAGAGAAAAAATTTATATAAAACTTCGATTCTCATTGGGAGAAGGAGGATAATTTCCCCCAGAATGACTTCTTTTGAAGCCTAAGCGAGAAAATTCCTCTACTTTTTTGTACGCGGAGAATAGTTTTTTTACTCTGAGGCTATTACTTAACTAAACGGTTTGCAACGTTTCTGTATTCTTCCGGATAAGGAAGTTTGGATACTTTCAAGCTGGATAGAGAGTATTTTAAGGATCTTTTATATAGCACTAATGCGTAAAGATGATTTCCGTCTCTGCGGAATTTGTTTCCGGACAACCACTCTTCTCTTGCCATTCTGAAATAATCATTGGCTCTTTCTTCTTCTTTTGCAGTAAGTGGATGATGATCTTCCGATTCCATTTTCAGAAAACGAGATTCTTTAGCCACATGCTGGAGTAATTTATCGGAAGAAGTTTCCGCAAATTCAGACCAACGTTTCATAGATTCAGGAAGTGCTCTTTCGAGTAACGCGAGGCTGTCAGATTTTTCCTGGACACTTCCTGCTTTGGAGGCCGAGTTAAGATCTGCCGAATAATTTTCTATTTTTTGGAGGTCTTTTCTGAGTTCAGAGGATTCGAATGAATTTCCGATCTCTCTTAAGATTCGTACCTTGGAATCCACTGATTTTTTTCTTTCTCTGAATCCTTGTGTGGACTGAGAAGAATAAATCCTTCCTGCAAGTATTGTCACAGCAATGAGTGAAAATACTACTAACCATTTCCAAAATCTTCCGCCTTTTACTCTAAGGGATATGATCTCGGCCGGAGTAGGAAGATCCATTACTTGTTCCCTCCTTGGGCAGGAACAGGAGGTAACGCTTCATTTTTATTGATATCGTCTACGCGGATCTCTTCATTACTTTTTTCTAAAAAGGAAACCCTTCCATTAGTGATAAAACTATAATTATCATCGTGGACTTCGAGCAAATCTACAGGGTTATCTTTTCCTTCTCCTGGAGGCGCAATCTTTGGAGAAAGTAATTCGTTATCTATATAATCAATTAAAGTATTTCTGATACGATCATAGTCGGAGATATTTTCCTTCTCCGCTATATTTCTGACCTCGTCCAAGTTCACGAATTGGAACTCACGTTTATCATCATTAGGAGTTTTCGCTGCGATCATTGCGAGAAGTGCAAATCTTCTGGCTCTTCTTGCGATTTTGATCCCTTCTCCAAAAAGTACTAATTTTACTCTAAATTGGTAAGGAGAGGAATTATAAGCACTTGTAAAATTATCTTCGGAGGATTTGAGATCCCTAAATCCTAACTTCAATAAATGTTGTGCGATCTTATCGTTAGAACGAATGATCATCGGAGAAGCAGCTTCTAAAAGGATACGAGCAGTTTTGATATAATTTTCGTGAACTACTTGGAAGATATCTTTCATCTCCCCTTGCGCGGCCTTCAGGTTTTTATAAGATAAACTATAATTACTCTGGAAATACCACATATTTCCGTTGAAGTCGGCTTGGTTTGCCTTCTTGAACGATCTATAATTGTCTATAGTATTCAGTTTTTTGAAAAGTTCAGTTTGTCCGCTGGTAGTGGTCTGTTGTCCGGACTGAGCATTCTCCGCTGCAGTTGCCACCCCTGCCTGGGATTTAGGTCCACCACCTTCTTCCAAAGGTGGTGCAAGATTACTTACGCAAATATTGATGAATTTTATGTTTATCTTATTCTCATCTATCAGGATCGCAAGATTCGTCTGGTCCGGAGAAACTGCATAAGTCTTATCCGTGAAAAAAATCGGCGCCGCAGCGAATATAAAAAGAAGAATGCGTGTATATTTCGAACCCATAGCTTTCCCTACTAGTAGTCTATCGGCAGGGTTTCAAAATGTATATTCTCTTTTTTTTGAGGAAAAAGCGCCCTGATTAGAGAGCGCTGATACGACGGATTGCCTCGATCACATCGTCTTTTTTGCCGAAGGCGGAAAGTCTGAAATAACCTTCTCCCGCAGGTCCGAAACCTGAACCTGGAGTTCCTACCACTTGGGCCTTATCTAATAATTGGTCGAAGAAGTCCCAAGAGCTGAGATTATTCGGGGTTTTGAGCCAGATATAAGGAGCGTTCACCCCTCCGAATACTTCGTATCCTGCTTTGATCAATCCTTCTCGGATCAACTTAGCATTACTCATATAAGTATCGATACTTGCTCGGATCTCTTTTTTACCTTGAGGAGAATAGATTGCTTCGGCCGCTTTTTGGGTCACATAGGAAACACCATTGAACTTTGTGGTATGTCTTCTGCTCCAAAGTTGTCCTATGGAAACTTCCTGGCCGTCTTTTGTTTTTCCCTTTAATTCTTTAGGAATCACTATATAAGCACAACGAAGTCCGGTAAATCCTGCGGTTTTGGAGAAGGAGCGGAATTCTATCGCGACCTCTCTAGCTCCTTCTACCTCGTAAATGGATCTTGGAACTCCAGGTTCCGAGATGAATGCCTCGTATGCAGAATCATAAAGAATAATACTATTATTCTTTTTAGCGTATTCTACCCAAGCCTTGAGTGATTCTTTAGAAGCAACTGTTCCGGTTGGATTATTAGGAAAACATAAATAGATCAGATCCGGTCTTTCTTTAGGGAAATCAGGTTGGAATCCGTTCTCTTTTGTGGAAGGCATGTAGATAAGATTGGCATATCTTCCGTCGGGACCAGCTTCTCCTGTTCTTCCTGCCATTACGTTCGTGTCCACATAGACCGGATATACAGGATCTCCGATCGCAATCTTTGCATCCTGGGAGAATATTTCTTGGATATTTCCACAATCACATTTGGATCCGTCGGATACGAAAATTTCGCTCTCGTCCAATTTTACACCGAGAGGTGCATAATCATTCTCTGCGATCGCTTTTAATAAGAAAGAATATCCTTGTTCAGGTCCGTATCCATGGAATCCTTCAGAAGTTCCCATTTCTTTGGAAGAAGAAACAAGTGCGTCCACAACGGAGGGAGCCAAAGGAAGAGTAACGTCACCGATACCAAGTCGGATGATCTTTGAGTTAGGATGTTTTTCAGAATAAACTTTTACTCTTCTTGCTATTTCCGGGAAAAGATATCCCGCTTTTAATTTCAGATAATTTTCGTTTATATTCGCCATTGAATTATTCGTAATCCTCGTCTATGTTTTGGATCGGTTTGCGTCCTGCAAAACCCTCGTCGTATCCGTGTTCGAAAAGAAGGTCCTCTTCTCCCAGATGCCAACAATAATAACCTTTTCCGTTATCGAAGTCCACGAGCCAAAGCCCCTTGACTTCTATACCAAGTTCCCGGATTTTTCCGGACCATTCCACCAATAGTTCTTCAACTTTGGCTTCTCTGGCTTCTTGTTCATTCTCTCGGTATAAACCGTTTTTCAGTTCTTTGTGAACCTTTCCCACGGTCTCGTAAAATTCTTCCGTGATAGATCTGACATATGGTAGAATTTTACGAGCTTCTTCGTATGTCCAGATCTTACGTTCCATTTTACTCCGTTTAAAAACGAACGCCCAATGAAAGGCAGAGTAACGTCATTCTGCTCACGACTCCGTATTTTGCCTGACGGAAGTATGCTGCGTTCGGAAGATCATCCACATCCGTAGAAAGTTCGTTCACTCTCGGAAGAGGATGAAGAACAGTAGTCTCTTTTTTAGATGCAAGTATCAATTCTTTGTTCAACTTGAAGGATTCTTTTAGTCTTTCGTATTCTTTATGATCCGGAAATCTTTCTTCTTGGATGCGAGTCACATACGCGATATCGCATTCCCAAACTTTTTTGATATCGTCGGACTCTTCGAAAGTGATAGGGAATCCAGCAAGTCCCTTCTTATAAGACTCAGGAAGAGAAAGTTCAGGCGGAGAAATCAGGTAGAGATGAACTTTATAATGACGTAGTAGATTGATCAAACTATGGATCGTTCTTCCATATTTCAGATCGCCGATAAATGCAAGAGTGAGTCCGTCTAATTTTCCTTTTTCGGAAATGATAGTGTATAGATCCAGAAGTGCTTGAGTGGGATGTTGTCCCGCTCCATCTCCCGCATTGATGACAGGGATTTTAACTGCGCCCGCCGCTATTCTGGAAGAACCTTCGACCGGATGTCGGATCACTGCGATATCTGCATAAGCTTCTACCATTTTCATGGTATCGTATAAGGTCTCACCCTTAGAGATGGAAGAAAATTGGAAACCTACTGTGGAGATTACCCTTCCCCCCAATCTTTCCATGGCGGCTTCGAATGAAAGTCTCGTCCTTGTAGAGGCTTCGAAAAAAAGAGAAGCTAGAAGTTTACCTTCTAAAATCCCAAAGGCCTTATTTTGCTCCACCAGCCTTTCCATCTCTCGAGTTCTCTCGACTAAAAAGTCCAGATCCTCTTTGGAGAACTGGTCCGTATCCAGGATATTCTTATGCTCGTACGCCATTTTCTGGACAGATTGATCCGACCGGACTCGGAGGCAAGAGATTTAGTCGTTTAAAAAAGGCTTTCCCAACGTTTGTAGAAGAGTATCTTTAGTACAAGTTTCCCATGCCTGAGAAAGATTCCATTCAAGAAATTATAGATCTATATAAGAATGATATAGATCGGACCTTAATCCGGGAAAATCTAAAATTAACTCCAACAGAACGTATCCGGAAATTAGAGGAACTCCAACTGGTCGCCGAAGAAACAAGGCGAGCAGGACAGAAATGGATACAATCTCGTAATGACAAAATTTGAGAAAATTCTCGAGCTATTAGAAAAGGCCGGCGTAGATTATATTTTGATCGGTGGTCTTGCCGCTACGGCTTTCGGTTCTTCTCGCTTAACTACAGATATTGACCTTGTGTATTCTAGATCTTCAGAAAACCGGAAAAAAATATCCGAAATGTTTTCCTCATTGCATCCTCATTTAAGAGGTGCACCACCGAATTTACCTTTTCATTTTGATGAAAGAACTCTTTCCTCCGGTTTAAATTTCACTCTAAGCACTGACTTAGGTGATATAGATCTATTGGCAGAAGTGCCTGGCGGAAATTATGAAAGTTTAAAAAATGATACGATTGATCTCGAAATTTTCGGGCAAAAATGTAAATGTATCGGACTGAAAAAATTGATCGAACTTAAAAAAGCGAGTGGCCGCCCAAAAGACTTTGAAGCGATCGCAGAACTCCAAGCAATTTTAGAAGAACAGAATAAACTTTAGATCTAAAAGTTTCGCATAGAGAATACTAAAGCTTACAGAGAGTCGCGATGTAGGAACTCCTACATCACAATTCTCTGCGGCCCCGCATCTCTGTGTAAAAATATCTCAGAGTCTCTTAAAACTCTGAGACTTTCCTCTTAATGGTGCTTAGGTACGGGCTTAGTAGTAAAACCCAACTTGGCTCTCAAATGGGAAAACACCGAAAGTGTTACAGGCACATAGAGTAAACTTCCCAGAGTTCCAAATCCAAGTCCCCAACCTAATGCTAAAGTCATCGGGATCAATACCGGATCCGATCCACCCACACTATATGCTGTAGGAAGAAGTCCCGCAACAGTAGTCAGGGTAGTTAGCAAAATAGGACGGAACCTTCTGCGACTTGCTTCGAGTAAGATATCATCCAAAGGTGCATTGGAAGATTTGCGTATCGAATCGATACAATCCACGAGCACGATGGATGCGTTTACTAGAACTCCCGCAAGTCCTATGATACCGATCATAGCTAAGAAGCTGAATGCCTTTCCGGATAATACGAATCCTGCTACGATCCCCACAAATCCGAGTGGGATTGTACTCAAGATCAGTATAGGCCTTACCACATTCTGCAAAGTTAATGCAAGAATGATAAAGATCCCGAGTAAGGCGATGAGTCCCGCTTTCCCGAGAGAGGCCATGGATCTTTGTGTGTCCTTCTCCTCTCCTCCGAATACGATAGAAACTCCAGGATATTGTCTTTCGATCAAAGGTTTGAACTCGTCGATCACCTTTTGGTTGGCTTCTCTGGAAGTCATACCTGTTTCGATCTTGATATCCGCGTTCACGGTGACAGCTCTTTCAAAATCCCTATGGGAAAGTAATTCAGGGGAATCCTTCAGATCCATTCTGGAAATTTTTGCAAGGTTGGTGATATTTCCTGCCTTGTTCCTAAGAGGAATACTTTTGACTTCTTCCGGATTTTTACGGAAGTTCTTATCATACATCACTCTTAGATAAATTTTAGTTTTACCTTGCCGGACATTACCCGCTCTTTCTCCATCATACGCCGTTCTAAGCATATTTGCTGCGGAGAAGGTAGACACTCCGGTAAAACTTTCCAGTCCTTCGTCGAGCTGGATGTACATCTGTTTTCGCCCATTCCTATAATCGTCACGAACTGAATGTACACCTTTGATCCCTTTTAAGAAAGATTGCAGATCAGCGGAAACTTTTTTGAGCACTTCATAATCTTTTCCGAGTACACCGATCGTAATCGGCGCTCCGATCGGAGGTGCCATTGCCATTTCTTCCAGATATACATCTGAAAGCCCTGGAGTTTTTCGTATATCATCCTCGATAGAAGCCAATATTTCAGATGCCTTTCTCACCCTTTGGGATTCTGGAGTGAGATATACCATGATCACTCCCAGGTTTTCTCCAAATCTGGATAATGGATCATCTGGATCTGTTTGTTGCACTCCGATCTTGGTGGAATAGCTTACCAATTCTTCTTTAGGGATTTTCTTCAAGATCTCTTCCATATACTTCATCTTATCTCTAGTTTGGAAGATACGAGAAGAAGGAGGAAACTCCGCCTTGATCAAGAAGATCTCAATATCTTCTTTCGGGAAAAGAATAAAGTCCATTTGGGACATTACACCGCAAGAACCCATAACTATGAATATGATCGCGAAGAATGATTTGTTTCGATTTCGGATCGTCAAAGCTACGAAATCTGAAAACCTTTCTTCCATTCTTGCAAAGAATGCATCCAAGGATTTTCTGAACTTGGAGGACCTCTTCAATTCATCCGGAGTTTTAGCGAAAGCCGCAATTCTAGAAGGAAGAAATAAGAAGGACTCGATCAAACTCGCAGTTAATGCAATGATCACTACGAGCGGGATCTGCCAGATAAATTTTCCCATGATCCCTGCCATGAATAACATAGGAAGGAATGCAGCCACGGTAGTAAGATAAGATCCGAAGATCGGAACCAACATCTCAGTAGTTCCTTTCAAGGCGGCAGATGTTTTATCCATCTTCTCACCTAAATAGGTATAGATGTTTTCCGAAATTACGATGGAGTTATCCACAAGCATCCCGAGTGAGATGATAAGTCCCATCATAGAGATCATATTAAAAGAAACATCGAAGAAAGGAAGTGCCGCAAATGTCATTAGCATCGAAAGAGGTAATGACATAGAAGTCAGAGTTGCAGTTCTGAAATCTAAGAACAAAAACAAGATCCCAAAAACGATCAAAAATCCGATGAGCGCATTGGAAGAAACCACATTCAATCTGTTCTTGGTTCTTTTAGCCTCATCATTTAATTTGAATGTTTTAATCCCTTCCGGATAGATTTTTTCAAGTTCCTTTAATCGAGCCTGGACATTATCAGCAACTTCGATCGCATCCGCTCTTTCTTTTTTGATCACGGAAAGGATCAAACCCTGCTGTCCATTTGCAATCGCAAGAAATCGAGGATATTCGAATGTATCTTCTACCCTTGCAAGATTTCCTATACGAACAGTGGAGAATATATCATTTGTCCTGACCGGGATTTTACCAATCTCGGAAGGTTGTTTAAATTCTCCGTCGATCCTAAGATCAAATGCGTTTTCCGAATCCACGGAACCGGCAGGTAAATTGATATTACGAGTACGGATCGTTCTTGTGATATCGGAAAGATCCAATTGGTATTGTTTCAATCTGTCGGCGTTAACGAGTATATGCCATTCTCTATCACGTTTTCCGAATACGTCTACTCTGGCAATTCCTGGGATCTTTTCTAATTCCAGTTCTATAAATTCCGCGATTGTATGAAGTTCTATCTCGTCCTTACCACCATAAACGGAAAAGTCCATGATCGGGAAGGAACCCGATTTTCTTTCCGTAATTTTAGGTTTTTCGGTGACTTGCACAGGAAAATCGGAAATTGCGTTGTCTACAGCTCTTCGGATCTCATCCAAAACTTTTTCCGGATTTTTCTCCTCTAAGCTTACACGAACGTCTATGTCCGAAACGGAGTTACGGGAGAAGGAACGGATCTCATCTATACCGTCTATCTCCTTGATTTTCTCCTCAATAGGATACGTTACCCGTAATTCCACATCCGCAGGAGAAGCTCCCGGGAATTTTGTGGTGATCACGAGTTGCTTCATATCCACATTCGGAAAAGCGTCCCTACGTAAACCGCAAAGAGACATTCCCCCCGCGGCAACAATGAATATGACTCCCAAATACATGAAGAGTCTATTGTGAATGAAAGATTGTATTATCGTTCTCATATGTTTTCTTTTTATTTAGAAATTTTTCCATCCAAAGGTTCTAAGAGCCCGCCCCATTGGCTCCATGCTTGTTTCATAAAACTTTTGTCCCAGGTTTCTCCGCAAACCTCCATTTGTTTCGGTAATCGATCCCAGGAACATCCCGGGAATCTATGATGAATCCTATGATAATTAAAATGTAAGAAGAATGCACTTACCGTTTTCGGTAGAGTTAAATTAAAGGCCGAATTTTTATCATTAATTTCTTTCCCGTAATGATACGCATTATCGAAAAATGATATAAAGAAAGACCTACTCAAAAGTAGGAACACCAACAAAGGCCAATTATTTCCAAACAACCAGAAAGAAGGAATATAGAAGGTAAGTATCCAAAAAATATCCTTTCTCAATTCTTCTAAAATTTCAGGCCGATAGATCCATTTAAAAAAACCTTCTTCAATAGGATACTCAATGAATCGATCCACGATAGGTTTTGTCCAACGAGAAGGTAATGAAAGTAAAAGTCCGGTCCCAACTTCAAAAATGTAAGTCGCTACAGTAATTCTGAAATAATAATTCAAACTCTGGAACCATCTCGGTTTTCGAGAATTTGGATCATAAAATTCGATCCGATCACCGGGTTCTCTATTGAACTTATGGTGCATCAGATGACTACATTTCAGAACTGAATAAGGAGCCCCGAACACGATACAAAGAAACCTTCCCCAAAAATGATTCTGCTTTCTTTCATTCGAAAAATTCCCATGGATACTTTCATGGATCAGATTCCAAAAAGTATAGGACACCGGTCCTAAAGCAGAGGCAAAAACCCAAGCTGCCCAATAGGGAAAATCACCAAATAATAGTCCCAATGGTAACAAAAAATGGAAGCTGATAAATAAAAATATGACCACGAGCGAAAGTATTCTATTTTTCGCAAATGGCAGGTCCCTGATCTGTATAGAAGCTTCCATTTAGGATAGAACGGGTTAGAGCTGAATTTTCTGCAAGCAACCTGTTAAACAAAGACTCGGCGACATCGGT
Source organism: Leptospira selangorensis (assembly GCF_004769405.1). NCBI lineage: Bacteria > Pseudomonadati > Spirochaetota > Leptospiria > Leptospirales > Leptospiraceae > Leptospira > Leptospira selangorensis. Next base: position 104,719 of record NZ_RQES01000018.1, on the reverse strand, counting down.
CGGTTTGAAAAAAAAAAAAATATATTCATCTTATATCGCCAGGAAGAATAGAAATAAATTGATTAAGCCCTATTCTTTTAGAAAAAATTAGGCTCCAAAAATGTTACAATAGGTCCAAAACAACAATATGAGTTTAATATTCCATTCCGCGACTCTCCTACTCGCAATTTCATTATTTTATTGTTTTCCATTGGATCCGGACAGGGTAAAGTCCCCCAGTTATAGAGAAGGCAGATATCATAATTTAGATCCGGATGAAGAATTACAGGGAAAGTCTCCTTTGGCTATCCTACGTTGGAAAGTCTGGGGACCTAAAGATGCTCCTGCAGTCGAAGGGCTCACAGAAGAACTTCCTACAGTGCTGGAAAGAAACTCTAAAGACCTAATCGCTCCGGAAGGAAAGGTAAGAGTGGTATGGTTCGGACATGCTACAGTTTGGATCTCTTCTACCAAAAATGGAAAAACCGTAAATGTTCTGACTGACCCTATCTTTGATGCTCCAATTTTGGTAACCAGACTGGTCAAACTACCTATCCCAAAAGAGGATCTTCCTCCAATCGACTTTGTAGTAGTAAGTCACGCTCATAGAGACCATTTGGATAGAGATACATTAAGATACTTAAGAAGTAAAAATCCGAACTTACAAATACTTCTTCCTTCCGGAATGAAATCATTTTCAGAAGAAGAAAATTTAGGCCCTACTGTTTCCCAAGAGTTAGGTCAGGTCAGCATAAAGGAATCGGTAAAGATCACATTTCTACCCGCCCACCATTGGAGTAGAATGGGGATCTCCGACACGAACCAATATTTCTGGGGAAGTTATTCTTTAGAAGCTCAGGGAAAGATCATCTACTTTGCGGGTGATACCGGATATTCTTCTCATTTTAAAAATATCTCTGAACGTTTAGGTAAACCGGTGGATCTTGCACTTCTTCCGATCGGAGCTTATAAGCCTAGATGGTTTATGAAATACGCGCATATCGGACCGGAAGAAGCGTTGATGGCGACCAAGGATTTGAATGCAAAATCATTCGCGCCCATCCATTGGGGAACGTTTCCTTTAGGAGATGATCTACCTAAGGAGCCTATGTTGGACCTCAAACAAAGGTTATCCTTCCCTGCTTCTCCCGATACAAAAGGGATCAACCCACCTACGGATGGAATTTCCTGGGGGAATAAGGACGGGGTCAAAATTGTACCCTGGACTATCGGTAGCGGAATAGACCTGGAATGATTTGGAAATTTTTATCCTAAGAAAAAAAGATGCCTCCCGGAACTATTCCTGAATTCTGGCATAGAACTGTGTCCCACGGAGGCTTCCACCCAAAATGAGATCCGAAACTAGATCGTCATCATTCGTCCATTATATTATTTTAATACTACTGACCTTCTCCACTTCCCTATTTGCCGTAGGGGGAGAAGAAAAACTAACTCCGTTACAACTTGCTCAAGCAAAAGAGGCTTCAAAACCGGAACAAGTAAAAAAAGAAGAAAGAAGAGTGGACCAAAGAAAAGGTCGCTGGTCTTTCCAATGGGGTTATAATAGAGATTCTTATACCCAAAGTGATATCAACTTCAAAGGGCCCGGATATTCTTTTACATTAAAAGATGTGGTTGCTCGCGATAAACCGGAAAAATTTTCTACGGATGTTTATCTGAATCCTTCTCTCTGGGAAATCCCTCAGTATAATTTTAAACTTACCTATTATCTCACAGATAATCTGTTTATTGCATTCGGGCAAGATCATATGAAATATGTAATGTCCAGAGGACAGGCCGCAAGCATCAGCGGATATATTGATCCTAATGCAATAGAATGGGCAAGGCTTCATACTTCTTTCGAGTCTGCTCCTTATGCATTACTATTTCCGAATAATATAAATCAATTTGCAGGATATCATGGAGGGGAAACAGTCAATATCTCTCCCGATTTCCTGAAATTCGAACATACAGACGGCCTAAATTATCTATTCGTAGATGTAGGTTACGTAGCACCGCTCTGGGTTTCTCCAAACGGAGAGAACGCGCTTAGCTTAGTAGGTTCCGTGGGAGCTGGACCTGTAGTTTGTAGAAGTGATGTAAGGCTATTTGGAGAAGGTCATAATAATAGATTCCACCTTTCCGGATACGGGGTCTCCGGATATTCAGCACTTAGAATCGACTTATTCAAATCCTTCTTCTTTGAATTCGGAGCAAAAGGTGGATATATAGATCTTACAAGTATCTACACCAATGGAAAATCCAAGGATCGTGCTACACAGAATTTCGGATTTGTGGAAATGATTGCCTCCGCAGGCATCACTTTTTAAACTTCCCGACATGATCTCCGGACTACAAGGTTCCATTCGAAAACTAGAAGTAGGCTCCGTGAACTTAGATGTTCATGGAGTAACTTATGAAATCGTAATTTCATTCAAGACCTATTGGGAACTGAAAGAATTCCAAACTTCCGCCAAAGAAGTTCGACTACATATCCATCATTCCATCACCGAAAGAGGACAAAAACTTTTCGGATTCCTACAAGAAAGAGATAAAGAATTTTTTAAAGTAATGAAGGGCCTACACGGGATCGGAGAAATGACCGCACTCAAAGTGCTCTCCTTCTTCAGTCCTTGGGAATTGCATAAGATCGCCTCTTCCGGAGAAGCAAAGGACTTGGAAAAAATTCCAAAAGTCAGAGCCAAAACTTCTGAAAAAATCTTTTTCGAAGTAAAACAAAATCTCAAAAAACTGGAACTGTTTTTAGAAGCAGGTCCGGAAGATCCTTCAATCCCTGAAACTTCCAAAGAAAAACTTCCTTCCCCTGAAGATCGTTTTAAAGAAACTGCAGTCCAAGCACTTGTTCAGCTCGGTTTCGAAGATAAATCCGCTCTCAAAGAAGTGGAGAAGATCCTAAAAAAACAAAGTTTTACGGATACGGGAGAACTGATCCGAGAGATATTAAAAAATCTTTAAGTAACCTGATCGTGCAAAATGTAACGGTTGCTGGAACTCCAACATGTGGGTGAAGATCGCCCCCGCCCCTTCGTAGCGACCCATAGGGAGCGAGAAGACGACCGCAATGCGAGTCGGTGACGAAAGTCAAACGAGTATAAGTTGAATTGATACGCTAAGATTGATCGAAAGCGGATTTTTAAAAACGGCCCCCGCCCTGGTTCGGGTGGAGGAGGTGGGCTTGTGGGAGAAGCAATTCTCCTATATATGAAAATTTCCTAAATTACAATCCGAATTTCCACTTAAAACATATGTTGGAATTCCAACATTCGATTCTTCACAAATGAACTCGGAATCAAAATTCAATTCTCCACTTCCTAAATTTCGCCTCTCCATTCCTGGAATCAATATTCCTCACTACATTCAAAAAACCTAAAGAATCCATTTGACATCACTCTGAAAACATTCGAATCTCTCCACGGGGGAAATTGATTTGGGAAGGATTTATCAAAAAGCAGAATTAGAAAATACTGCGGACGTGCTTGCGTATAAATCCGGAAATTTAGTCCAAGATAGGATCCGTAAGGTCGAAATCGAATTCCTTGTAGATACCGGGGCCTCTATGGTTTGCCTTCCCGGTGATTTGATCCAAATTTTAGGTTTGCAACCAATGTATACTAGACCCGCCATCACTGCAAATGGAACGGTCCAAACAAAAGTCTATTCACCAATACAACTTAAGATTTGGGATAGAAAATGCAATATGGAAGTCATGGAGCTGCCGATTGGGACTCCTCCTCTACTAGGATATCTTGCTTTAGAAACGTTAGATTTGTATCCAAATCCTAAAAAACAAATCTTAGAAGGAAATCCGGATTACAACGGAGAAATGAGGGTTTACTTACTAGTTGCTTAAATCTCGATAGCTTCCAGGCAAAAATCGCTCTCGCACAAAACGAGCTCCTGAACCTGAGTAAAAAACTTCCGCGGCTCTACACCTCTGCGTGAAAAAACTCTGAGCCTCTCCTTCCTCCGCGTCCTTCCCCCCTACCTCGCCAAAAACCAATACACTGCCAAACCTAAATAATTTCCAACAGCGTACCCGATTAGCCCGGTCAAAATCCCTAAAATCAGCACACCTCTATTACCAATTGCAGCTGCGACGGAAGGCACAAATGCAGGGCCGTAAATACTGGAGACAGAAGTGATAATCCAAGTATCCACAGGGATCCTAAATAAGATCCCAAAAAGTAAATGAAGAAGGATCGCAATCGACATGGTCGCAAGAACGATCAACAGAACACCTGAAGCTCCCTTAACTAAACTTCCAAAATCCGCCAAAAACCCAATTGCAACGGAGAATATTAGAATAAAATAATACCCGACCGGATATGTATTCAAACTTCTTACTTTTTTAGAGAATGAGATCCCGATTCCCCAGGTAGTGATGCCGAGTAGGATCAAAGGCGCGGAAGCAGTTCCGAAAATTACTTGAGAAATCCCAAGAGAACCGGCCAAACCTAAAACGGAAAGAAAAACTCCTAATAACAAACGAATAATAGGATTTTTGGGAGAAACCTGGACTTCCGAAAAAATTTCTCCTCCTTCCTCACTTACCACCTCTGGCTTTAGGAAAATTGAATATACTTTTTTGGAAAAACTAAGAAGGAATAAAAGATAAGTTCCACCGATCAAAAGATCGACAGTGTTCACAAGTGCAATCGTTGCCTTTCCTGTATCCAAAGCTAAACCGATTGCATTCGAATTCGGAGTTCCTCCGGTATATAGACCGGCAAGCATCCCGCCTATTTTAGAAGATTCCGGATGTAGAGCGCTTAGGAAAAAGCCCACGGAAACGGAAGAGATCGCAACTGCAATACAAGATAGAAAGAAGGAGAATAACGCAAGTTTTGCTTCTTTGATACCTCGTCCAAAATCGGAAGAAGCAAGCAACAGTGGGATTGCGATCGGGATAGAAATTTCGGAAATTGTTTCTGCGATCTTCTTGGGTAAAAACTCAGCTGGGATTAAGTTCCCCAATACGATTCCGGAAGCGTAGCATAGAACGACAGGTCCTAAAAACCCCAACCATTTATGCTTTCCAGAAAGACTCCCTGCAAGCCATGGAAATCCGAGAACAAATCCTAAAAATAAAACAGAGATTATCCAGTGGACTATTTCAGACATCTTCTCTCCCGATCTTTTACGAATGTATCGAAAGATCTCCAGGACCATCCCAAATCCGATCATCATAAATAACAGATTAAATTCTGCTATATTGAATTTTGACAAAAATTCAGACCAATAAACTGGGCCATAGAATCATATTTTGATCATCTCTAAAAGTCGAAAATTTCCTTACAAACCGGCGATTCTTGGCAGTTTATCCCGCTGAAATTTCGGGTCAGGAGTTCCTACCTGAAAAAATTTCCGATTTTTGGCCGACCCTGGTGAAAAAAACTTGTAAGAAATACTTCATATTCAAAGTAATATACTTTAACAATAAACTATTAATTCCTGAATTAATAGAAGGAAGTATTCAAAATGTTAGAAACATTATTAGCAACCAGCAGCGATATCGTCCCACTGGTCTTAAGATTAACGCTCGGGATCGTAATCTTCCCACATGGCGCTCAAAAATTATTGGGTTGGTTCGGCGGTTACGGATTTAAAGGAACCTATGGATATTTTACTCAAACTGCAGGGCTTCCAGGAATCATCGCATTCTTAGTTATTATTGGTGAGTCATTCGGATCCGTGGCATTAATCCTAGGACTACTTACTCGAGTCTCCGCAATCGGTATCGCTATCATTATGCTTGGAGCAGCCCTGCTCGTTCATAAAGAGCATGGATTTTTCATGAACTGGTATGGAGCTCAAAAAGGAGAAGGTTACGAATTCCAAGTATTGGCGATCGGACTTGCAATTGCACTAGCAATCGTAGGTGGAGGAGCTTATTCTTTGGATCTTGCTATCCTTTCCTCACTCTAAAATAAACATTATAAATATAGAATATTCAAGTTACAAAAGGCTCCTTCGGAGCCTTTTCTTTTTCAGATCAATACTTATAAGCCTTATCTTCTGCCTGAGCCTTGCGTGTTGTAGTGGAAGAAGGATCTATATCCGCCTGAGCCACGGTTACATAAGGGCTTCCAGTCCCACCGGAAGAATGTGAATTATAATTAATGTTCCCGCCTGGAGCATAACTCAAATCCGCAGTATCCGTTCTGAAAGGAGAAGTTAAGGAAAGTTTGTTAAAACTAGTTCCTTCCGTAGAATCAGGATATTCCGCAACAAGAGAAGTCCATTCTACTAAAGAACCATCATAGAATACAGTAGGATATCCTAATATATTCTGAGAAACAAATCCATTCACCTGTGCTTCGAAGTTTGTCCTACACTGGGAAACGATTGTAGCTCCCGCAGTATAACCTGCTCCTCCGGTTCCAGTATTCGCAAAAATACCTGCAAGAGTTACCTTATCCTTAAATCTATATCCGGTAGCAGAAGTATCTAATAAAGAAGCCCAAGGAAACGTTTTTGCTCCTTTGATCCTAGTTTCAAACAAAACATACTTCTTCGGAGTTCCACTCACACCTGCAGCAGGAGCACCTGAATCATTCCAAGCGGTTGTTATATGATTTGCTCCTGAGTTCGTAATCCCGACAGTTTGGTCATATTGATTCGTAGGTCTTGCATCCACAATGATCTGAGTTCCTGTAAGCCCGCTAATAGAAGCGCTTCCATTATTTTTAGCGATCTTAATGATATCTTCTAAGGTTAGAGTGATAATCGTATTATCCACCTTCAGTTGTTTTACGCTGAAGTTCCCATTTGCATTCGGAGCTGTATCCTTGGTCGCAGAAAGATAAGTTACATTCGTAAAATTGCTCCTGATATCTCCGTTTAGGATCGCGAGATGTTTGATATCCGCTCCCCAATATCTAAGCCAATAAATTCCTCTGGTAATATCCTGGGTTTGGCTTCCATTCGTATAAGCGGTACCGTTATTGTTCGCAGAGCCTACTGCAAAAACTACCAAGTCTGTTTTCAAATTGATCCCGAATACTTTCAACCATTGGTCCACAGTTTGGCCGTCAGCTTGGTAACGTACTGAGTTACGAATGAGTCCTGTATCTCTCTGCTGGTTGAAACGGAATCCAGCTTGAAAATCATCCAGATGATACACATACACTCCGTTTGCATTATCAGGCTTAACGTAGGATCTCCCACTTGTATCCCCCGAAAAATTATTCGCAAGGCTACTTTGTAAGATCACAAGCTTTCCGCTGATATGAGACGGCTTTTGGTTTTGCCAATCGCTTACCCAAGATTCCAAACGAGAAGAAGTTACAAGCCCCCATTCGTTATCATCATAAGAAGCAGCAGATTCATTCGTTAAATCTGCCGCGGAACTGACCGGAATGGAATTTCCAAAACCTGCCAATACCGCTAGAGCGGAATTAGAATCGCCGCCCCCTGAATCACAGGAGACAAACGTCCCCAAAAATAGGCATACCAGCCCAATATAGATCACCTTCATTTATATTTCTCCTAACGTGGCAAGCCACGAGTTAGCCCTTTTTGGTTAGAATGATCCTAAAAATCAGGCAAAATATACAATATAGCAGAAAATATAATGTGATAACGGAAAATATATTGGTTCAGTTTCTAAAGTATTGTCACAGAAATGTCTCGGTCGATTTTTGAGGGGGAGGAATCCCCCACGCTATAGCCGCATTCGCGTCTTCCGCTACCCCCTCTCCGGGGAATCTTTTTACCTTCGACCCCCGGACCCGAGTCATCTTCAAAAGTAAAAATTATAGATTCACGCAGAGACGCAAAGTCGCAGAGGACTTTGGACCAAGGTTGGTCCCTTCATTTAAAGCCTCTTGTGGGAACTCCTACCGAAAGGGGATGGACAGGATTCTTCCAGGTAAAATCCTTAGAAAAAGCATTCCAAACTGAACTCACATCCAAAAAAACAAGGTTGATTCATGAAAATTCACGAGTACCAGGCCAAGGAAATCCTGAGACGCCATAACGCCAAAGTTCCTTTCGGCGTAGTAATTGATAAAAAAGAAGACGGTGCAAAAGCCCACGAAGAAGTTTCTTCCAAAACGGGAGCATCTGTTGTAGTCGTTAAAGCCCAAATCCACGCTGGTGGTAGAGGAAAAGGCGGCGGAGTTAAAGTTACCAAAACTAAAGAAGACGCATTAGCCGCCGTAGACAAGATCCTAGGCATGCAACTTATCACTCCTCAAACTGGACCTGAAGGTAAAAAAGTTTTAAAAGTTTATCTCGAGCAAGGGATCAATATCGCGAAGGAATTTTATTTAAGTGTATTATTAGATCGCGCGATCCGCAAAACAATCATCATGGCTTCCACTGAAGGTGGTATGGAGATTGAAGAAGTTGCGGAAACTCATCCTGAAAAAATCCTGAAGATCGCAGTAGATCCAGGTATCGGATTACAACCAAACCAAGCTTCTCAACTTGCTTTTGATCTTGGCCTTCCTGCCGAATCCCATAAGTCTTTTAAAGCTCTTCTTACTTCCGTTTATAATGCTTATATTAAAGAAGATGCATCTTTATTAGAGATCAACCCTTTGATCCTTACCAAAGAAAACGAGATCATTGCAGGTGACTGTAAGATCGACTTAGATGAGAACGCACTTTATCGCCATCCAGAAAACGCTGCTTTCAGAGACGTTTCCGAAGAAGATCCTTTAGAAGTACAAGCTAGCGAATACAATATCAACTACGTTAAGTTAGATGGAAACATCGGCTGTATGGTTAACGGTGCAGGTCTTGCAATGGCAACCATGGACATCGTTAAACTCGCTGGTGCCGAACCTGCAAACTTCCTAGACGTGGGCGGTGGAGCGAACGTTACTACTGTTACCAACGGATTCAAACTGATCCTGGGAGATCCAAACGTTAAAGGAATCTTCATCAATATCTTCGGAGGGATCGTTCGTTGTGACCGAGTTGCTCTGGGGATCATCGAAGCTGCTAAAGCAGTGAACATCAATGTTCCATTAGTAGTTCGTTTGAAAGGAACCAACGCGGAAGAAGGTAAAAAAATCCTGAACGAATCCGGTCTAAACATCATCGGAGAAGAGGATCTTCGCACCGCGGCTAAAAAAGTGGCAGATGCCATTAAATAAATAACATAAGGTTAACTTAATATAACATGGCAGTATTAGTAGATAGCAATACAAGAGTTGTGGTTCAAGGGATTACCGGTAAAGAAGGTTCTTTCCACGCGACTCAAATGATAGAATACGGAACTAGCGTTGTAGGAGGAGTAACTCCTGGAAAAGGCGGGCAAAATGTAGAACTCGCCGGTAAAAACGTTCCTGTATTCAATAGTTTAAAAGACGCGATCGTTAAAGAAGGAGCAAATGCTTCTATCATTTTCGTTCCGCCTCCATTCGCAGCCGACGCGATCTTAGAAGGTATCTTCAATGAAATTCCTCTTGTGGTTTGTATCACAGAAGGAATTCCAACACATGATATGCTTAAGGTTTATAGCGCACTTCGTAATTCCAAAACCAGACTGGTTGGACCGAACTGCCCTGGTGTGATCTCTCCTAAATACAAAGTTAAAATGGGGATCATGCCTGGTTTTATTCACCAAGCAGGAAACGTAGGAATCGTTTCCCGTTCAGGAACCTTAACTTACGAATCAGTTGCACAGCTTACCCAACATGGTTTGGGACAATCCACTGTGATCGGTATCGGTGGAGACCCTGTTCCAGGAATGAATCACACGGAAGCAGTTAGACTTCTGAATGAAGATCCTGAAACTAAAGGTATCGTAATGATTGGAGAGATCGGCGGAACTTCAGAAGAAGAAGCTGCTGCTTATATCAAAGCTCATGTTAAAAAACCTGTAGTAGGATTTATCGCAGGCCAAACTGCACCTCCTGGAAAAAGGATGGGGCATGCTGGCGCGATCATCAGCGGAGGAATGGGAACAGCTTCTTCCAAGATGAAAGCTATGCAGGATGCAGGTATTTCTGTTTGCCAATCTATCGCCGAAGTCGGCGAAAAAATGAAAAAAGCATTAGGCTAATCTAATACTTTAAGATCGGGAGGAAAGGTTATGAAATTAGAAAATGGGAATTTTTGGACCAAAACAATAAGCGGGAAGACAATCTCTGTCTTTTTGGTTTCGAGCCTCATCCTCCTTTCGGGATTTTCCGGGATATTCTCCCAAGAGAATAAATCCGGAAAGGTCCTGAAGTTAACTACTGAAGAGACAGTTAAAAGAGCTCTTGATAGCAACTTCAAACTACAAAATCTTAGATACGAATTGGCAAAAACCGATTCAAGTTACTTAAAAGCGGAGTCCCAATATTCTTGGAGATTAGTAGCTGACGGAAGTTTCAGACAAACAGTTCTTCCTTTGAACCAGAACAACGTATTTACTGGAACAAAAACTTCCGATGATACGATCAAAGGGGGGATTGAAAAAACGATCCGCACTACCGGAACCTACTTCAAGTTAGAAGCAGGAAACAGACGATTCGACTCGAACGCTTTCGAGGACAAGAGTAACCCTCTTACTGCGAGTTTTGCAGGACTTGCACTTCCTCCACTTTATACTGGATTTATCACTGCCACAGTTTCCCAAGACTTATTAAAAAACTCATTCGGTTATAAGGGAAGAAACCAGGAGAGAATCCTGGACAACCAAAAAGAAATGGCGAAAAGCCAAGTTTCTCTTCAGATCTCGGAAGCGATCGTAGGATCTCTTGTGGATTTCTGGGACTATTCAGTTAAACTACAGTCCTTAAAAACATTCCGCAGATTAAAAGAGAATGTAAGCAATATTAGAAATCTTACTGTTCGTAAACAAGGTTTAGGACTTTCGGAAGGATTCGAAGTTAACCAATGGAATGCTCTACTCGCACAAGCGGATAGCCAATTAGAAACAGCAGTCGTTCAAAAAGACGAAGCAAAAAGAAAATTAGCTCGTACTTTAAAATTAGAAAATGATTCGGATCTTTCAGAAGAAACAGATCTTATGGAAGAAATTCCTGAAAAACCTGATTACACAAAAGACCTGGATATCGCTTATAAAAAAAGAGCGGATTATCTAAACGCAGTCAGAGAAAAAGAGATCGCTGAACTTATGCTGAAAAATGCAAAAAGTGATCAGTTACCTTCTCTAACTCTTTCCGGTTCTGCATCTTCTCAGGCTCAAACAATCACAAGCCCTGATAAAAATTATACGGACGCGACTGACGGTGTTCAATCTGCTCGTTACAAAGACTTCAACGGAAAAGTAAGTTTCTCTTATCCATTATTCGATAAGGGAGTTGCTGCAGGAAGAAGAGACTCCGAGATAGGAGTTCGCCAAGCTACTCTAAAAGAGAACGAAGTTAAGAATGAAGTAAGAGACGATCTAAGAGGAAGGATCGATTCTTTAGAAGCTAGTTATAAAATTTATAAGAACTCCATAGTCACCGAAAAAGAAACCCAAAACTATTATAACGGTGTGGTCCGAAGCTTCCAACAAGGAAGAGCGGATGCAGTCGCAGTTAAAAATGCTTTGGATACTTTGGTGAGAGACCAGCTCAGCCTTACTCAAGCAAAAGTGAATTTTAATATAGATCTAATGAGATACTATATCGCGAAAAACATGCTTTTGGAAAGATTCGATCTGGATGCGGAAAAACTTATTCCGCACTTGGAATAATAGGCTTCGTAGTTCTCATTGAAACGCGGATTTTTCCTTTCTATATTCGGGATCGTATTATTCGGGCTAATCGTTTGGCTTACCATTCGTTTTTGGCCCAAACCGTCCGACACTATTTACGAATATTATAAAAAGGAAAAATGGGAGAAGGTAATCTTCCTAGTAAAAAAATCGACCTCCCCTACTCCAGAAGATCTTTTTTACGGTTCTCAATCTCTTCTTAGATTGAATGCGGAACTGGTCACGAAGGACGCGGAAGACAGATCTAAAATTTCAGCGAGACTCCAAAAAGAAAATGGGATCGGTTCTGGAAAATCCTTAGAATCCAAGGGAGAATTTCCCGTATTCGAAGACCCGTTTATTTTACAACTAAGACCTGGCGGATATTGGAGACAAAAAGCAATTCTATCCAGAGCAGAGATCGCAGGAGAATGGGAAGATGATATTCTATTCTTACGAGATCTAAAAGAACTGATCCGAAGTAATCCGGTCACATTAGGAATTTCTTCGTATTCTTCCGTTCTGAAAAAAGTTTTAAAAAGAGAAACCAAACTTTCCGACGGAGACCAGATCAAACTTTCCGAACTATTAGGTTTTCTTTCCGTTAGAGAAGATTCTACATTACTCGGTTCCAGATTTAAGAACACCGGAGAGAATACAAATCTCAGAACCGGTCCTGGAACCGAGAACCCTGGTAAGGCTCGTTTAAAAAAAGGGCTCTTACTTTACGCATTGGATAAGGACCCTCGCTCCGAAACTGTCCAAGGAAGAAAAGGAAACTGGGTCCAAGTATATATTCCTGAGTTACAGATCTCAGGTTGGATCTTCTCACATTTTTTAGAAGAAGATCCTTATCCTTCTGCAAAAGCCGAAGAAACATTTGCTGAATTCTCCCAATCCGAAAAAAGCCAAGCTTGGGACTTTGCATTCTGGACGGAAGATAAGATCCCTCCAGGATTTCATGGAGAATATATCCCCACAGAAAAATTGGCCTTGGATGGGGATTATGGAATCGTATTATACAAATCTAAAACTGGAAAATACAAAGAGATCTGCAGGATTGTAGAAGAACCTTTTAGATCTTTGGAATTTTTAACAGCAAGTTTAAGCGGAGAAGAGCCTGTTCCGATTTTTAAACTGTATTCCGGAAGACCTGGTGAATGGAAACCTTCTTACCAAATCGACCTTGACAGAGAGAGTATTTCCATCAATAGAAACAAGTATATACTTGGATCAGGTGGAAAGAAAAGATTCCAACTCGGAATTTTTTCGGTAAACGGGACAATATCAGCGTCTCTATTAGTAGGAGAAAAAACCGTACTTCAAGGTATCTCTCCTGAAGAAGAAGTTACCTCCGCAGAGGGAGTTCTATTCAAACTCTGCCTACAACAAGCGGATAAAAAATCCGATTCGAATGCGGCAGCGTTCCAATTTAAGTTTTTATTTTGATCATAAGATCAAGCGAGGAAAATCAGTGCCTACTTACGATTATAGATGCAAGGCTTGCGGACAAACTTTCGAACATTTTCAATCCATGAAGGACGATCCGATCACGACCTGTCTTCTCTGCGGTAAAACCGGAGAAGTAGACAGATTGATCTCTAACGTAGGAGGGATCATCTTTAAGGGATCCGGATTCTATGTAACGGATAATAAATCCTCATCCAAAAGTTCTGAATCTTCCACCGGATCCTCCGGTTCTTCTTCCAACTAAGTTTGGGACGTTTAGGAATATTAGCGGGAGGAGGAAATCTTCCTCAGATTGGAATGAGAGAAGCCCTCGCTGCAGGGGAAGATCCATTCTTTCTTTCCATAGCCGAGTCCGACTTTACTCCGGGAAATTATCCGGATAGAGTGATCCCGATCCGAATCGTAAAAATCGGCGGCTTATTAAAATCGTGCAAAGCCAATCAGATAGATAGACTTCTTCTATTAGGAAAAGTTAAAAAAGAGATTATCTTCAAAAGTCTGAACTTCGACTTAAAAGCCCTCGCCCTACTCGCGAGAATGGTGAATCGCCACGACTATTCTATTTTCAAAACAGTGGCAGAAGATTTCGAAAAACAAGGGATTCATATCATTTCCCAAAAAACCTATCTGAAGTCATTATTACTTCCGGAAGGGCGTTATACTAAAAGATCCTTGGACAAAAAACAGATAGAAGATGTGATCTTCGGAATGGAATACGCGGAGAAGATCGCTCACCTGGACATAGGCCAAGCAGTAGTAGTGGTGGATAAATCGGTATTAGCGGTAGAAGCTGTAGAAGGAACAGACCAGGCCATTAAAAGAGGCGGAAGTTTTGCCAAAAAAAGAAAGGCAGTAGTTTGCAAAAGTTCCAAACCAAGCCAAGACCCAAGATTCGATCTACCTACGGTCGGAATAGAAACCCTAAAAGTAATGAGCGAGAATAACTGCGATATACTCGCCGTTCGAGAAGGAGAGACTATAATTGTAAATCCTTCCGAATTTATTAACCTTGCAGAAAAATTGAAAATCCATATCTTGAGCATCGGCCGTGGCAACGTCTCGAAAATTAACTCTACCCAAAAAAAGCTCCCTAAAGCCTAAGAAGGCCGGAGACAAAATTAGGACGGAAAATCTTTCCGTACCTTCTTCTCCCGTATTTATGATATTAGCCGGAGAACATTCCGGAGATCTACTAGGCGCAGAAGTATTAAAGGAACTTAAAAAGCATGATCCAGACCTTACATTTTTCGGGATAGGCGGCCCAAGAATGTTAGAAGAAGGTTTCGATTCCATAGAAGATATGGAAGAACTTTCCGTAATCGGTTTCACTGCAGTACTATTCAAATACAAATTCCTAAAAGCCCTTATGGATCGATTGGTAGAAGAAGCCGTGGCGCGATCTTGCACACATGCAATCCTAGTCGATTATCCCGGTTTTAATCTTAGACTAGCAGCCAGGCTCAAAGAATTAGGGATCAAAGTGATCTTCTATGTTTCTCCTCAACTTTGGGCTTGGAATTTCGGAAGAATTTATAAGATCAAAGAAACTATAGATCTGATGTTAGTATTGTTTCCATTCGAAAAGAAGATATACGACGATTACGGAGTCCGTTCCGTATTTGTAGGACATCCGATCGCTCAAAGGATTAAGGAGAAGATCCGAAAAGAAGCTCCCATTCCGGTAGATGAAAAACAATTAGCTCATCTGCAAACGATTACTCTTATGCCAGGGTCTCGCTCGGGAGAGATCCACAGAATGTTGGATACATTACTCCAATCCGCAGCACTTATCCACCAGGAAGCGGAGGCAGAAAAAAAACATGTCCGCTTCTTAATTCCGAACATCAACCTAAAAGAAGAAGAGTTCATCCAAACTAAAATTAAGGCAACGGAAGAATCTCATCCTGGTATCAAGATCGAATATTTATTCGATCGTTCTTTGAGATGTATAGAAGCTTCTGATATTGTTTTAGTAACTTCCGGAACTGCTACTTTAGAAGTTGTATATTTCGAAAAACCGATGGTGATCTTATACAAGGTCAGCTTACTCAGCTATTTTATTTCAGCACTTCTGATCCGTACACCATTCATCGGACTCGTCAATATCCTGAGTGGAAGAGAAACAGTGAAGGAACTCATTCAGGCAGAATGTACTCCGGAAGAAACAGTGAGAGAAACAATGGCCATCCTGAAAAACAAAAAGTACAGGAATCAGATGATAGAAGAGATCCGGTCAGTGAAAGAATCTTTAGGCGAAGAACATAGTTCTAAAAACGCGAGTAGAGCTATTCTTCAATTCTTGAAAGAGAAACCAACAACTACTCTTTAATACAACCCGCGCCATTCTCTTTTATCTTAAATGCAAACGCTGAGATCGGCGCCGCAGAATTAGATTCGCTGGAAAGTGAGTAAGTATTTCCAGTCACAAAATATTTAACTGAATCGGAATCAATATAAGAATTCGCAGTGGCACTTACGTTTCCTCCCTTCCAATAAACATTTCTTTTAGGAGGGCTACCCGGATTCCAATAATCGAATCCCATTTCGAACTTAGGAGGAACAGGCACTGGAAATTCACCCTTTCCTTTCCAGATCGTATTCGAAAGTTTCACCTTATCTATGGTGACGTACATTCTATCATGAATGTCTAGGAAATTATTTCCGTTAAATCGTATATTACCGTCTGAATCCAGACTTTCAGGGATCAAATCTCCACCGCAGAAAGAAAAACTAGGAACTCCCCAGGCCAAATTGATTGTCTCGAAATCTATCCCGAAATAAGGGTTATCGGTGCCGTAGGTAAAATAAGAATTCAATTTGGCAGTTCCGGAACCGGCAATACTTGCATCCAGTCTAGATTGAGAAGGTGCAAATTTTAAACCAACATCCAACTTACCCATGCTTGGAAGTCCAAGATCCCATTTTACTTCCTTAGAAGTCAGTTTGAGGCTACCAGTTGGATTTTCTAAAAAATACTTATAAATAGGAGTTCTGGTAAAATTAATTTCAGGGATTAACTTCTCCATCCTGGTATGGATATCTTCTCTGATCCATTGGCGAACGGAACTATATAGAGGAAAAAAGTTAGAAAGAACGATTGAGTCTGTCTCTAACTCCAGATTATATTCTCCTTGCAGAGGAAAGTAGGAAGTCCCATCTCCCTTCACTCCCTTTCTGTATCCTGTTTTTCCTTTTAGATTTGCAGACCAAGGAAGACCGAATTGTTTTCCTTTGAGTTTTGCTTCCAAAACTCCGGAAACATTCCAGCCAAGTTCTGCATCTTTGATCTCCAGATCCAAATAAGGATCCTTCCATATAAAATCTTGGAGAGAGAATTTAGCTTCCGACTTCATCCAATCTCCGTAACTTCCGGTTTCGGATCCCTTCCAATGTAGATCCAGACTTCCACCCAAAGTTTTCAGATCGGAAGATACGGGCAGAAAATTACGGATATCATCCAAGTCTTGGACGGTGAGACTTAAATCCCAGGACTTCAGTCCTTTCTCATTTTTAGATTTGAGGAGAGTGAGTTTATCTTCTCCGGAGAATACTTTATGTTCCTCGGTAAAGACATCTCCTTTTTGATCGCGGGTCCATTCATGTTCCAGATCTATATCTTTCCATTCCCAAACTTCGGTTTGTAATGGAAGTTCCTGCAAAACGATCCCTTTTACATTAGAAAATTCTGTTTTACCTTCGACCTTTAAATTGGTTCCATCTGATTCCAGAACGGCACGACCGGAAATTTTTCCCTTCTTAGGAAAAAATTGGGAAAATTCCGAATATAAACCTCCGGAAGATTCTGCCTTCGCATTCTTAAACAGAATTTCCAGATTCATGTTCTTGCTTCCGATATCCGTACTGAATCTTCCGCTCACATATCTAAATCCAGGGATCGGAAATAAAGAATCAGAAATTTGAACATTGATCTTAGTATCCTCTTTTCGGATATCAAAATCGATCCCTTTCACATTCTCCAGAAGTACTTTGCCACCTTTATAGACTGTAACTGTTGTATCTTCTAATCGGATCTCAGGAATATTGATCTTATGGATATAGGATAGGATCTCTCCCGAGATCTTATCTTCCAGATCGATACTCAGTTGTGCGTTACGCACTCGGATCGCTCTTACGGAAGGTTGGCCTTTCCAAAGACCTCTTAATAATAATTCTATTTTATTTGCTTTGAAGATCATTCTCTGGGAAGCAAAGTCTTCATCGCTGGAAATTTTTAGATCTTCTATAAATACATGATTTGGGAATTCGTATTCTACGACTCCAAGTGTCACTGCTCTGTCTAATTCTTCATTGATGAATCCGCGTGTGAGTTCCTTCACTCCTCGCAAATCCAGGACTCTTCTCACGAAGTACCATTCTGCAGTTTCTTTAGCTGCCGCAAGAAGAAGGAAAACTACAATTAGAGCTATGGATATCTTTCTAAAGGAAGGTTTTTCAGCGATTGTTTGTATCTTTTGAAAAGAAGAAGATATGAATTGATACAGTTTAGCTGGGACAGCGATCTGAAATGTCACGCTGTCCTTTTTAAAGAATGGATTTTTAGGGAGAGGAATTGTGAGGTAAATTACCGTTGGAGAACCTGGCTGATTTTCTCCGAGGTTTCCTTCAGTACTAGGCTTTCCGGAAATTTCTGTAATCCCTCTTCCAGAACCAACTGACATCTTTTGTATTCCTTAATTCTGTAGAAGCTGACTACTACTGTCTCATAGTAGAATAGATCTTTTTCGAAGTTTTTCTCTCTGGAAGCTCTGCCTAAAATCCCGAGAGCCTGGCCATATTTCTCATCTTCGAAATACGCTTTTGCCCACATTTTTTTACGGGTAACAGACTCAAAATCGCGATCCACATTGTCCGATTTACGGAAATGAACGATAGCATTATCATAGTCGTTGATCCCAAGATAAGCAGAACCTAAATAATGGTCCAAATGTTGAAGATTACGACCATCTTTGGAATTTTGAACTTCTCTCAATACAAGGGAAGCTTCTTTGAAAGATTCGATTTTTAGTAAAAGTTTGGATTTTTGGAGGAGTAGCTCGGAACGTCTTTTGTCTTCAGGGTGTAGATCGCTTAATTGCTGGTCTATTCCCTTGATTTCCGCTCGGACCTGGGTCTCTAAATTGGCGGAAACCGCCCCTTCTTTTTGTGTACTTGCACAGTAGAGGAGGAATTGAGCTCCGATAAACAATATTGTCAGATATTTACTCATTTTCTCATCCGATTTTCAATTTTTCGAGTTCTTGCAGGAAATCACTAGTCTCCTGTTGTCTGGTTTCCTCGTTAGAAAGCCAGTCCAAAGTCTCCGGATCTATCTCCTTAAGGAAGCGAGAAGGTTCGGAGGCCAATTGCTCCCCAAATTTGCGGCGATTAGCGGCACCTGTCAAGCATAAATGCCTCTTCGCCCGAGTCATCGCTACATACATCAAACGCCGCTCTTCGTCCACAGATTGGTCTTCTACTGTGGCTCTTCCGGAAGGTAAGATCCCCTCTTCTAGTCCTACGACATAAACAGACTCGAATTCCAATCCTTTGGATTGGTGAATGGTGAGTAACTGTACTCGATTATCTTCTTTCTCGTCATTCGGTTCATCTTCCATAAGCATCGCCAAACGGTTGATAAAGTCGAATAGTGTAGGCTTTTCGCCTGAGTCATTATTCTCTTCGAAGAATGCCAACATGTTCACAAGCTCTGACATATTATAGATACGAGCCTTTGCGACCTTCTCTTCTTTCTCTTCTAACACGATTTCTTTTTCCAGACCCAAATCTGCGATTAACTCTCGTAATGCGAAGAATAATCTTGGAGAAGAAGAAAACTTCTTTTTAGCCTTTTCGATCAGATTTACGAAATTATAGATCTCTGAAGAAATTTTACGGTTCAAATCAGGGATGAAATCAGGAGATTCGCAGACTCTGAATAATGTCTCATAAAGAGATTCTTTGTTCTGAGCCGCTTTTTCATGCACAAGAGAGATGGAACCGGCACCGATCCCACGTTTCGGATAATTAATAATTCTTAATAAAGACGCATCATCCTTTTGGTTAGCGATTAGACGGATATAAGAGATCAGATCTCGAACTTCTTTACGGTCGAAGAAATTGTAACCGCCTACTACCTTATAAGGCATTTCCCTGGCACGAAATGCTTCTTCAAAAGGCCTGGATTGAAAGTTAGTTCGGAATAAGATCGCGATCTGACTTCCCTTCCTTGCCTCTTTGATGATCTCTTCCCTGATCTTGTCGGCAACCCATTCGGCTTCGTCTTTCTCGTCCGATCTTTCCACATACTTAACCTTGAGGGCACCAGGCACCTTGGAAAAAAGTTCTTTGGATCTTCGGGAAAGATTATGGCGAATTAGAGAGTTTGCGGCAGAGACAATGATGTCTGTGGATCTATAATTCTCCAAGAGACGGATAACGTTTGCGCCCTTAAAATCATTTTCGAATCCTAGGATCAAACTTACGTCGGAACCTCTGAATGCATAGATAGACTGGTCGTCGTCACCTACCACACATAGATTGTCTGATTCTCCCATGAGAGCTCTTAAAAATTCGTATTGGATCGGGTTCGTATCCTGGAACTCATCCACCATGAAGTATTGGAACTTTTTATGGTATTCATCTCTTACTTCTTCGAACTGTCTTAAAAGTTTAGAAGGTAGAAGGATTAGATCATCAAAGTCGATCGAGTTCTGTTCTTTTAAAGTGTCTTGGTATTGTTGGAAAAGAGAAGCAGCCAGTAGATCTCCCTCATTCATAGAGGTCCTCATATCCGCTAAATAGTCTTCTCCTGAGTTTTTGATCCTGGAAATTTTAGAAAGAACTTCCATGATCTGAGGACGTTTAGGCTCGAGTTTCTGTGCCACAAGCATTCCAGTCACAAGACCTTCTTGGTCCGCTTGGTTCAGAAGAAGGAAAGGTTGTTTATATTCCAACTTCTCAATATGTTTTTTTAATATTCCAAGTCCAAGAGAGTGGAATGTGGAAAGAGTAATCCCTTTTAATAAGTTCCTAGGGATCAGTTTGCGAACTCTTTCTCCCATTTCCTTTGCACTTTTGTTCGTGAAGGACAATGCAACGATCTTTCCCGCAGGAATATGATGGTCCTGGATCATATGAGCGATACGATTAGAGATCACCCTTGTTTTTCCGGAACCTGCACCTGCGAAAATCAAAAGAGGACCATGGATCGTTTGGACCGCGCGGGCCTGTTCCGGAGACAAACTTAGGAAAATAGCAGCGGAATCTCGAGGTTCCTTAGGCCTTTCTTCTCTTTTTCTTTTGGGAGCAGAAGGTTTTTCTTCGGGGGAAGAAGTTTCAGATTGGACCTCGGTTGAAATCGGAATCTCAACCTCGTCTGGAGTTCCTACCACTGACTCAGGTTCAATTTCTTTTGGTTCTTCCGAAACTTCTACTGGAGTTGAAACGAACTCTGGAGTCTCATTTTCTGAAAAATCGTCTTCTTCATAAAAGGAAGAACCGTAAGATTCCTCTTGAACTTCTTCTCGGGGAGAAGAAGCGGGAGTTCCTTCCATTTGCGGACCTTCTTCTTTCGGAAGGGAAATGTTTTCCGAAAAGCTGAGTAATGGTAGATCCTGTGCAGGTTCTTCCGGTTTTTGTTCCGGAATTTCCAAATGGGAAAACAGGTCGAGACTATGATTCGTTTCTTCTTTCATCCAACTTTATGAGGGCAAAATAATCTTAAGGATCCGAAAAATCCGATTTTTCGAACCCCATCTATAAGCGACATAATCCTGATTTTTCTCTTCTTGTCAACCGCGTACAGGCAAAGGTTTGCGAATCTGAAAGGATTTCAAAAAACTGGAAGAAACGGCAGATATGCAAGAATTCCGCCCAGAAAATTACCTCCCCGATTCCAATCTTTGGGAAGAAGGAAAAAAAACTTCAACATTCAAAACTCCCATTTTTGAGTTAGTCTCTATTCCGAAAGTTTCTCCGGACAAAACAATCTCAGGCAATTTTTTCAAAGTAGAATCCAAGGATTGGGTGAATATAATCGCACTCACCGCAGATGAAAATGTAATCCTAATCGATCAATACAGACATGGTTTACATTCTTATTGTCTGGAAATCCCGGGTGGTATCGCGGAAAAAAATTCGATCTTAGAATCCGCACAGGCTGAACTGAGAGAAGAGACCGGCTTTATCTCGGACGAGTGGGAATATTTAGGAAAGGTTTCCGCAAATCCTGCCTTCATGAACAATTGGTGTCATACTTATATCGCCAGAAATGTATATCCTCACCCGGGTGGACAGGAACTGGATGAAAGCGAACAAATAGAAGTGTATCAATATCCTTTAAACAAAATCCCCGAAATTTTAGAAAAGAATATCCTACACCACGCGATGGTCGTGGCAGCATTCGGATTATTCTTTTTAAAATACGGAGAAAAGAAGAAGTAGAACTATCTCATGACAAAATCCGCAAACACGAGTCCTTTCATATCCTTACAGGTTCCTGAGTTCAGGAACTTTTTGGCCGGAAAATTTTTGGTCACACTTTCATTCGTTATGCAATCCACTGTGGTCTTCTGGCAGATAGACCATATCACCCACGACGCTCTCTTCGTAGGTTTGATCGGATTTGCGGAACTTGTGCCTAACGTGGCAGTTTCTCTTTTCTCGGGATTGGTCGTGGATAGTTTTCCAAGGAAGAAGATCATCTTCCTTTCTTTAAGCGGTCTGACTTTCAGTTCCTTCTTACTTTTATTATTCACTCTTCCCGGTTTCGAATGGGTGATCGAAAAATATTGGGTATATCCGATCTATTCCGTAATCTTCTTCTCCGGAATTTGTAGAGGATTTTTATCTCCAAGTATCGCGGCCTTCCAAACTCAATTAGTCTCTAAGGAAATTTTTCCGAACGCTGCTACATGGAGTGGTGTCGCTTGGCAGGGTTCTGCAGTTTTAGGCCCGATGCTTGGTGGACTTCTAACTGGATTTAACGGAGTGCAGACTGCTTACCTTGCGGACTTCTGCATCATGGTGTTCTCTTTATTTTTATTACTGCTTGTTCCTTCCAAACCTGTTCCTGAAAAACAAGGAGAGAAGGAATCCATTTGGAAAAGTTTGGGAACCGGCTGGAAGTTTGTGTTCGGCCACCAACTAATCCTGGGCGCGATCAGTTTGGATCTATTTGCTGTATTATTCGGCGGAGCAGTAGCACTTATCCCTACATTCTCTAGAGAAGTTTTAGGAATGGGTCCTGAATATTATGGAATTTTAAGGTCCGCTCCTGCGATCGGTGCGGTTCTATGTGCATTATTCATAGCAGTCAAACCTCCTAAAACGAATTCAGGAGTAATATTACTCAGTAGTGTATTCGGTTTCGGACTTTGTATGATCGTATTCGCACTTTCCAGGAACTTCTACTTATCTTGTGCAGCATTGATCGTAAGCGGTTCCTTTGATATGGTAAGTGTTGTGATCCGTCATACAATCGTTCAGATGTATACACCTGAACATATGAGAGGAAGAGTTTCCGCGGTGAATAATATATTCATCGGTTCTTCCAATGAATTAGGGGCCTTCGAATCGGGAGCGACCGCAAAAGCATTTGGTCTTGTTCCTTCCGTAGTCATCGGAGGAACGCTCACTCTCCTAACCGTAGGGATTATTACCGCAATCTCACCTCGTCTTCGAAAAATGGATCTAAAGGATATAACGGTTTAATATGGATAATATTCTTACACAACAAGAAGCGATGCTCCGCTCCGGACAGATCTCCGAAGTGGACTATACTCTAAAATTAAAACTGGAAAAAGGATCCCAAGATTACGAGGGAGAAACCACAGTTCGATTCCTATATAATGGCGGCAAAAAAGGGAAACTCAAGGTAGATTTCGTATCTAAAAAAATTGAGATCCTTTGGATAAACGGAAAAGAAGAAACAAATTATGAAAAAAAAGAATCCGCACTCTTCTTGCCTGGAGAATTATTAGCAGAAGGCAAAAACGAGCTTAAGATCAAATACAAAAATTTTTTTGATCATAGCGGCTCCGGCTTTCATAAATTTACGGACCCTTCCGACAAAGCGGAATATATGCATACGGACTTCGAACCGTTCGAAGCCCATAGATTATTCCCTTCTTTCGACCAACCGGATCTAAAAGCGACTTACGAGCTGGAAATCACAGGACCTTCCGAATGGACCTATATTCATAACACGGTCCCGAAATCGGAAGAAACCCAAGGAAATTATAAAAACATAAAATTCAATAAGACCAAAAAATTCTCCACCTATCTATTCTCTCTGATCGTAGGACCTTATGCGGTGTGGGAAGATAAGGCGGGAGAAATTCCTCTTAGAATATTCTGCAGAAAGTCTCTCTCCAAGTATATGGATGCGGAGAATTTATTCGCGATCACAAAGGAAGCGTTCGGCTTCTTACAGGAATATTTTGGAGTTCCCTATCCATACGGAAAATACGATCAAATATTCGTACCTGAATTCAATATGGGAGCTATGGAAAATGTGGGAGCTGTTACATTCTCCGAAAGTTATATCTTCCGCGGGCCTAGGATCTATTCCGAATATTTAAACAGAGCAAACACTGTGTATCATGAAATGGTGCATATGTGGTTCGGAAACCTGGTCACAATGAAATGGTGGAACGATCTCTGGTTGAATGAAAGTTTTGCGGATTATCTTTCCTATTATTCCATGTCCAACGGGAAAATTTTCCCGGATGCATTAGAACATTTTTATGTAAGAGAAGAATGGGCTTACAGAGAAGACCAACTTTCCACCACCCACCCTATTGCAGGAAAAGCAGAAAATACATTAGAAGCCATCAGCAATTTCGACGGGATCTCTTATTCCAAAGGTGCCTCGGTTCTTCGCCAATTGATGTATTACGTGGGCGAAGAAAAATTCAGAGATGCGATGAGGCTTTATTTCAAAAGACATGCGGAGAAGAATACTGTATTAAACGATTTTCTTTCTTGTATGTCGGAAACCAGCGGAATCGATATCAGAGGCTGGAGCAAAGAATGGTTGGAAACAACAGGGGTCAATACTCTCAGTCCCGTCCGACAAAACGGTAGATTATTCCTATACCAAGGACCTTCTGCTACAAACGGGCTATTACGCACACATGCACTCCAAGCTTCCTTATTCAGAGAAAAGAACGGCGTGCTGGAAGAAGTCTGGAAAAAAAGGGTACTCGTAAAAGGAAAAGAAACCTTATTAGAGGAAAATTATACGGGAGAAGCGGACCTTCTACTTTTAAACACCGAAGACTTTGCTTATGCAAAAACCTACCTAAGTAAAGAATCACTTCCTATCCTAAAAAGAAGCCTACACACTCTAAAAGATCGTTTTTCCAGAAGAGTTGTATGGGGAAGTTTATGGCAGATGGTAAGAGATGCGGAACTTGCTCCCAAAGAGTTCCTCGAATTAGCTTTGGACCAAGGCTTAAAAGAACCTGATCTTTCCGTTCGAAACAGTCATATACTCACCAAAGCTTTGACAGTGATCGACAATTATATCCCGGAAGCGGAGAAAAGAAACTGGTCAGACAAGCTCAACAAAATCGCCAAAGAAAAATCACTTCTCGCTCAGAACCCTGAACAAGAGCAGATATTATGGTTTAGAATATTAGAAAATACTTCTAAATCACCTGAACAACTTTCTTACCTGAAAGAATTACTGGACCAGAAAAAAAGTATCCCAGGGATCGCAATGGACCAAGAAAGACGTTGGGTCATTCTATCCAGACTCAGTGCTTATGGAGATCCGGAATCTTCTAAACGGATCGAAGAAGAAACCTCCAAAGACAATACGGATCTTGGAGCAAAAAAAGCTTTCTTAGCACGCATTTCTTTCCCTGATCCTAAAACCAAAAAAGAATCTTGGGAAAGATTCCTAAAACCTAAAGAAGGAGATTCTACCGACTTCTTAAGATATGGAATGAGGGGATTTCAATGGAATCACCAAAAACAACTATTGATTTCTTATACTGATTCTTATTTTAATTCGGTAATCTCAGTGTATGAAACAAGAGATCCTCATTTTGCTTCCGCATTCGGTCATATGATGTTCCCTTCTTTCGAGCCGAATCCGAATTTGTTAAAGAGGACCCAAGAGTTTCTGGACCAAAATAAAAAACTTCCGGAACTATTGAAAAAAGATCTCCAACAACAAAGAGACGATATACAAAGAACCCTTAAGGTTTTAGAAAAATACAAAAACTAAAAGACCGTCTTAGCCTCTTAAGAAAAAAGAAGAGTTAGAGGGCAGCCTCTAACTCTTTACCAAAAAGATCTATTTTTTAGACAGGATTATGCGGTAGCAGGTTCCCTTTTTCCTGAGTGGCTTGCCGAAGATCCTCCATGTTGTCTCTTCCATTCTTCCAATTTTTTATCCATCACCTTAAACCAAAGCGGAGGAAATAAAGCCAGAAGTATCATCAATTCATAACCATAAGGAAGTTGAGGACTTTCCTCGAAATGTCTCAAGGATTGGTATCTTCTTCCTGCGTTCGCATGATGATCGGAATGTCTTTGCAATTGGAACAAGAATGCGTTAGACAAGCTAAAGTTTTGGTTCCAAGAATGGATCGGAAGAACCTTCTCGAATTTTCCAGGAGATAATTCCTTACGAGCCAAACCATAATGTTCAATATAATTCACGAGTTCCAATAGAGAGAACGCAATCCAACTTTGAACGAAGAAAAATGCTGGCACCTGCCAATTCAAGTTACCTGTGATCGCATAAAAAATCCCGGTCACTGCGGAGATAAATAGAACGGGAATGATCATAGATGTGATCATTTCATTGTCCAAGGTCCAAGAAGACTTACCCAATTTGCCCAATCTTTTTTTCTCTAAATTCCAAGCGCTTGTTAAACTTCCAAAAACGGTTCTTGGATAAAATGCGAAGAACGATTCACCCTTTCTACTGGAAGCAGGATCTTCATGAGTAGAAACATTCACATGATGTCCACGATTATGCTCTATAAAGAAATGCATGTAACAAACGGTCATAAGAATAAACTTGGAATACCATTGTTCTATCTTAGTATTTTTGTGGCCTAACTCATGAGCAACAGTGATCCCGATCCCACCGGTGTTCACACCGATCGCTAAAACAAAAGCGAACCACTCTAATGTGGAAAGAGTTTGGGTTTGGATTTCCCATAAAGCCCAAATCACCAAAACAAACTGGATCCAAGCCCAACCATAGGTCAGGAATCTAAAATAGAGTTCCTTCTGAAGTTCAGGCACATCTTCTTCCTTCGGATTACTTGCATCCGGCCCGATCCAGAGGTCCATGATCGGAAGAATTCCGAATACCACCGCCAAAGTTAAAAAATTAAAACTGCCTCCCAAATAGTAACCTGCCACGGCCAAGCCCGGGATCAGGTATGCGATCAAGAAGGATAATCTTTTCCCTACACTCATCTCTCTCTCCTATCCCGCATTTCCTCGGGAAAATCAATCGATTTAATTTATTTCGAACGTTTGGTATTATAACATAAACCGAATCCGAGGCAAGAAAAAAATCTATAGAGTGGCATTTTTTCTAACAATTGTTTTAAAATGGATCAGATTGGCGTTAAACAGCAGAAAAGGATTGGGCGACTCTTCGCTACGCTCAGACCGGGCTACTCCGGGTTCGCGCATAAGCGCTCATCCAGGCATTGCCTGGACTTAAGCCCTTCGTATCCCTGTCGCAAAGATATAGAGATCATAACCAGAAAATAAATTATCAACTAAACACTTCGATCTACACCTATAATTTTTTGTCCTTGTTTCGAAAGACCTCTTCAAAAGCATGGTTTATAAGTAGAAAACATTCCCTCCTTAAGACGAAAAGCAAAGCACAAGCTAAAACGTATAACGTTCCAATCAGAAGGAAATTTTGATGAGTCTTAACGGATTAAATTTCTATTCCTATCTTAGCAAGATCCGAATTCTTAAAACCTACTCCAGCAAAATTATGCTAGTTGCGTTCCTTGGGACCCATGTTCCATTGATCACACTTTTATTATTTTTTGTATTATCCACTGTTCAAGATATACAAACAGCCCTAAAAATTTTAGGGATCGCACTTATAGCAACTCTAGTAGGAACTGCCGCCACACTTTTTGCCTTACATAAACTTTTAACTCCGGTTGTGCTCACTTCCAAATCCCTAAACAGATATTTGAGTGAAAGAGAGATCCCAAATTTACCCACAGTATTCCAAGACGAAGCCGGCTCTTTAATGGCGGATACCGTAACCACAGTGCGTAAACTGGATGAATTAATCCATTATATGGCAAACTACGACGGATTGTCCGGATTGCCTAATCGGGATTTATTCTTAGAAAGATTAAGCAATTCCCTACATGAACTTTCTATGAGAGAAGAAATATTAAGTTTTCCTGTTCTTTCATTGGAAGCCACTCACTTAAAACAGATCCGATCCAATTTCGGCGTACATATGGGAGATCTATATTTAAGATCACTAGTGCAAAAATTGGAAACAATGCTCGGGCCTGAAACTGTTCTCGCAAGAACCGGAGATGGAGAATTCTCCTTCTTTCCGTTACCTTCTTCTTCCCAAATTTTAGAAACTGATACAGAGATTTGGGCGGAAAAGATCCAGAACAGCACATCTTCTCCCTTAAATGTCGTAAACCAACAGATCTCCTCCGAAATACGAATTGGAATATCAGTTTTTCCTTATGATGGAAAATCCGCAGACCAACTTTTATGGAAATCTGAAACTGCATTAAGCCAGACAAAACTTTCAGGGACTTCTAAGATCCAAACCTATTCTTCCGAGTGGAAGGAAAGAATGAAGGAGAAATACCTTCTAGAAAAAGATCTAAAACTTGCGATCTCTAAAAACCAATTATTCATTCAGTACCAACCAAGAATAGAAGTACAAACAGGCAAAAAGATCTCCGCAGAAGCATTGCTTAGATGGAATCATCCCGAATACGGAGTTATCTCCCCTACAATATTTATACCAATCGCAGAAGAAAGTGGGATCATTGGAGAGATGGGAGAATGGGTTCTTTCTAAATCGATGGAAGACCTGGGAAATTGGAAAAAGAGAGGACTTCCTCCAATCCGTATCTCCGTAAACTTATCCGCAAAACAATTAGAAGATAAGAATATCGCTAAAAAAGTCCTAGATATATTAGAAAAAAACAACCTAAGCGTAGAAGATCTAGAGCTTGAAATCACCGAATCCAGCTTAATTACCAATATACAATCCGCATTGGAAATTTTAGGAGAATTGCATTCCTGGGGGATTTCTCTTGCTTTGGACGATTTCGGAACAGGATATTCCAGCCTTTCTTATTTAAGTAAGATCCCGCTCAAAACCTTAAAAGTGGACCAATCCTTTGTTCGTAAGATCCTAACGGATCCGAATTCCCTGGCGATTTCCAAAACGATCGTAGCATTAGGAAAAAGTTTAGGCCTAAGGATCACTGCTGAAGGTGTAGAAACAGAAGTACAAATGCGCAAGATCAAAGATCTAGGCTGCGACGAAGCACAGGGATATTTTTTAAGCAAACCTATTCTTTTAGAAGAACTAGAGGTATTCGTCCAAACCTAAACAAACTTCTCCGCAACTTTAAGACTAATCGGATTCGATTAGTTCTCACTCATTCCAATCTTTCACTTTATTACATTTAATCTGTTTGTAACAGTTCTCGGGTTAATCGAATTGCACGAGTATCCATACTTTCCATAAGGAGGATACAGTGAATCGGAAGTATTACATTATGATTACGAGAACTATTATTACAATTTCAATTTTTCTAATATGTTTGGGAACCCTTTCTGCAGACACAGTCACCAATACTAAAACTAAAGAAGTGATTGAGAACGTAAAAACCACTCAGACAGAACAGGGTGTGATTGTTGAGTTCGAAGACGGCTCCCGTAGAGGTTTTGACAGAACGTCCGTTACTGTCGAAGCCAAACCAGTAGAATGGAAACAAAAAGATCAGGAGAATTATCCTGACAAAGAAAGATACACTGACTATGCCATTTTTGGTGGGATCTTCTTAATAATACTACTTTTACCCTAAAGAACCAAAACCTTAACAGGTACGTAATCAAGTCGTAAAGTAATTTATCTAACATAATCCACGAGGTCGATCGGATTTCGGCCTCTTTTCAGAATGAATAGGAGAAATTCGATCCATGAAATCGTTAAATAAAAAAGTCTCGAAAGCAGTAAGCGCTCTTGCAGTTGCTATTGCTCTTGTAGGCTGTGATTCCGGCGGGGGCGGCAGTAACGCAGCGCTTGCTTTAGCGGGGCTCGGTAGTTCTTACCAAGCGACAGTCGTAATGGGAGGAAAACTGAGAATCGCAGCTGCGAGTACAGTATTCCCAAGCGTTGGGTATGTCACAAACAAACCTGCTTTCGTTAAACTTACTGGCAGCACTCTAACTTCCGGTGGAACGGATTTCACAGTAGGAAGCAGCACTGCTAGCGATGCAGCGGACTTTAATATCACTTTTAAAACAAATAGTGCTACCGGGAAACTTCACGGGGAAGTCTTTGCTATATCTGACGCTTATTACACCTCTACAGTAGTACCAGTCGGTGCAAAATGCTCCGCTGGTTCCGCTTGTGATAGTGAAACGGTATATACTGAACTAGTTGGTTCTTTCGACATGAACTACGCAGTCGATACTTCTGATCCAACAAACACCGCTCAGTTAACCTTCTCAAATTTAACCGGTGATTTATCTCCATCGACTGTAGCTGGAGTCTCATCAACTCTATATGTTGACCTTGCTAACGTAATCACCACTGTTGCAGGTGTTTATTCCAACCCGAATGCAACTGTGGGAGAAGCTCTTTGTGATTCCATCGGCACACCGACAATCAAACAAGGAACAATCTCCGGCACCCAAATTTGGGGAAAATACACTCTACTAAGAGGAACAGTTGTAGTAAACAATAACGCTACAATTACAATTCCTAAAGGTGCAGTGATCTACGGAGAAAGAGGATCCTCTCTTTTCTTCAATGGAGCAAACCTTGTCACCCAAGGAACTGCTGCAGAACCAGTTTGTTTCACTTCTGCTCAAGCAAGAGGATCCAGATTCCCTGGAGACTGGGGTGGAATTGTATTTATTGGAAATGGAAATGGAACCAGAACTTCCGGAACCACAGAAGGAACTACTCCATTGACTTATCCTGGATCAAACCCATCTAATCTTACTCTAAGATATACAATCGTTGAGTTTGCAGGAAATGAGGTTGCACCAGGAGACGAGTTAAACTCCCTCTCTCAATACCAAGTCAATTCCGCTACTTATAGATTCGTACAAGCTCATAGAGGGCTGGACGATTCCTTCGAATGGTGGGGAGGCGGATTGTCTCCAAGCACTTTCGACGGAGCGTATTTGATCGGATCCGGAGCAATGGATGATGATTTCGATATGGACGAAGGTTTCAGTGGAACTCTAAAATATCTGATCTCCGTAAAATATCCGGCTGCCTGCGGTGGGTCCGTTTCTACAGATCCACATGGTTTCGAAATGGACGGAGTTCATGCTTCTTCCGGCTTCGCAGGTTGTGCTCCTGGAGCAAATTCAACTCACGATTGTTCTAATCCGACTGTTTCTAATTATACTGCAGTTGGTTTCAATTTTGCGAATAGTTTCGGAGAGCGTCATAGAGAAGGTTTACAAGGAAGTTTCTCTCAAGGAATTCTTTGGAATTTCAGCAGAAATATTGTTTGCGATAGCACAAGCGGATTCCCAGCAGTAAACAGCTCAATCTCAAACGTTCATAGCGATAATAGCAAAACCGATTGTATGAACAGTGCCGCTTGCGGAGCAACAGCAACTGGAACTGCTCCAACTTGTGCAGCTAGTTTACTCGACCTAAGCGCACTTCCAGTAACTGATTTAGGTAGTGTCCAAGATGGTAATTTCTGCGGACATGGAACTAAACCAGACTTCACAACTTCAGCTTCCGTAGCCAGCGGTGCGACAGGTGGAGCTCCAGTAGGCGGAACTACAGACTCGATCGTGGGTTCCGTTACTGAAAAATGGTGGAGTGGCTGGGCTGTTTGGAGAGCTCACTAATCCATATAACGTAAGCTAAAATTGATCTATAATAAGAAGGGCCTTCTCCAGAGAGGGCCCTTTTAAAAATAAAAAGTAAAAAATTCCGGGAACACAACAAATGGCCATAAGAAAGACCATTCTATTTCTGCTCATTCTACTTAACGTAAATTTCTGCGAGAAAATCGATAAGGGTGATGATCCAGAATACGAAAAGAGATTAAAAGAAACGTTAAGTCGTTATAAATCAAATATCAAAGACGATTATACAATCTCCGAAACCAGCAATACCAAAGAAGAAGCTATTAAAAAATATCTGGAAGCGGTCCAGCGCAATGAACCGGATAGATTCATTTTTTCTAAGGAAGAATACTTCAATATATTCCTTCCAAATACGTTAGGGATGGAAACCCTCACTTCCAAAATGCCGGAAAAAGAAGCTTGGGAGCTAACTGATATTAGACGAAGAGCTGCTCTTTCCCGGATCCAAGACATTTTCAAAGCATATCCAGGAAAATCATTCACAATTACTAAGCTAACCTGGAGAGACGATCCCAAAATCATGAATGCAATTACCGGTTATAGGGTGGGTACACTCGAAATTAAAATAGGAAATCATACCCATACCATTGAAGAAATACGCCTTATCGTAGGACATAAAGGAAAATATAAAGTCTGCGTTATCGGGACTTAAAACGGTGCGCTCCAAAATTAAGCCATGAAAATGAAAAAAATAAAATTCAACCCTACAATCCTTCTGATAGTATTTACCTTACTTTCAGTAACTCCCACTTGGTCCCAAGCAGCGGGGAAAATTCGCGGAAAAATCGTAGATGGAGATAACGGTGAAGCCGTTTTCGGTGCTACCATCGTAGTTAGGTCCATTAAAAAATTCGCAAAATCGGATTTCGATGGAGCCTATGACTTAGAACTTCCTGTTGGCACTCATGAAGTTGAGTTCCAAATGTTAGGATATTCTCCGCAAAAACGGACCATTAATGTTACTCCGGGAAAACCCCAAGTAGTAAATATTACCTTCGGCTTACAAACCTTAGAGACCGTAGATGTAAAAGGTAGAGCTTTAAATGATGCGGAAGCGGCACTCTTAGCACTTCAGAAAAAATCTGCAGCGGTTTCCGACGGTATTTCAAAGGAAGCCATTAAGAAAAGTCCAGACTCTTCTGCAGGTGAAGTAGTTAGAAGGGTCACCGGGATCACGTTAGTCGGTGGAAAATTCGTTTTCGTTCGAGGCTTGGGTGAACGTTATTCAAATACTGAATTGAATGATACATTAGTTCCTTCTACTGAACCTGACAAACGAGTTGTGGCTTTAGATATCTTTCCTTCCGGAGTTTTGAAAAACGTTCGGATCATGAAGACATTTTTACCGGAACTTCCCGGGGAATTTTCCGGAGGTCTTGTTAAAATCGAGACCCAAGAATATCCGGAAGAGAAACAACTTAGTGTCTCAGTCGGAGCAGGTGGTAACTATAATACTACGGGTCATAAATTCTTAAACATGAACCAAGGGAATTTTTTCGGTGGAGTAAATGATAATCAAAAAATGCCATCTGCCCTTGCCGGAATTCCTGAGTCGATCCCAATTGAACCAGGAAGCATTTTTGGAGGACTTCCCCCTCAAGGAGTTCAGGCCTCTGCCGGTCTATTCAACCAAAAATGGACACCTAATTCAGGCCCTGCCTCATTTGATAGGAACTTCTCTATCAACTACGGTGATACTTTTAAAGTAGGAGCAACTTCTCGTATCGGGATTTTAGTAGGTTCTACTTATAACCGTAACTATCGCTTCCGCCAAGAAAGTTCGAATCGTTATTTTGCAAACCCTGTATCCACTCTAACAACGGCAGGTACTAACCTCACATTACAACAGCACCAGGATGCCGATTTGTACATTGAAGAAAGGAACTGGGGAAACAACGCAAATATCGCATATGAGATCACGAAAGGCCAACAGATCTTTATGAAAACCTTGTTCACTCAACAAGGAGAATCTCAAGTCCGTGATGCAACGGGACAGGATAAAATCGACAATTTTGATTTTAAGGCTCTTACCACCCAATATACAAGCAGCCGCATCTTCCATAATACGATCGGAGGAGACCACGCTCTAAATTGGTTTGGAGATAGGGCTCATAAATTCGACTGGAGATTTAACTATGCGGAAGCAAATCGAGACCAGCCGGACCTACAACAACAGGTATGGAGAAAAGCTTCTACTGCAGATCCATTTACTGATTATACTCGTTTAGGAAATAACCCTGATGGATCTCGATTCTTCTCAGAATCTAAAGATACAAGCCGAACTACTAAATTAAATTATGAAATTCCATTCGAC
This sequence comes from Leptospira selangorensis, assembly GCF_004769405.1. Taxonomy (NCBI): domain Bacteria; kingdom Pseudomonadati; phylum Spirochaetota; class Leptospiria; order Leptospirales; family Leptospiraceae; genus Leptospira; species Leptospira selangorensis. The sequence continues at coordinate 71,180 of NZ_RQES01000018.1, read as the reverse complement.
CAATGGAGTGGGTTAAAATCACTTTTCAAATTCGGAAGTTATACTCTTTCTAGGGAAAAGGATTTTAGATTCAGGGAATTCGGACAAAAGCCGAATACCGCTGTACCGCTTACAAATCTGTATCCAGTACCGGGCGAAATCTATTCTAACCCGATTTATTTCCTAACAAACGACTTTACCTTCTCAGAGAGACAGGTAGAGTCAAACGCATATGACGCTTTCCAAAGGTTACAAGCTTACTATTCTCAAGTGGAACTCCCAATCCTTCCTAAATTGAAAGTTTTGGCAGGGGTTCGTTACGAGGATAGTTATCAAAAAGTAAAAACCTTCGTATTAAGAGATACTAATAGCCCGTTTAACTTAAGCTACGGTTGTGGATCTATGGATGAATTCAGCAGGATTGCTTTGGTTCGGAATAATATTTGTGATCCTAATAATAATGGGGTGGGAGAACTTCGTACAAAAGACAAACTCCCCTCTATCAACGTAAATTGGGAATTTGCCGACAACCAGATCTTGCGTGTATCTGCTACCCAAACCTTAACTCGTCCAGACCTGAGGGAATTGTCTCCATTCGGATTCACTCCGTATTTTGGAGCAAACAGGGTATTCGGTAATTCAGACTTACGTAGATCTTATATCCACAACTATGACGTACGATACGAATATTATCTAAACTCAACCGACTATATTGGAGTGGGAGCATTCTTGAAACAGATTTCCAACCCAATAGAGATGATCGGACAACCGATCGCAGGAAGTATTGCTCAACGTTTCACCTATCTGAATGCGGAACAGGGAACGATCAGAGGTGTTGAATTCGATTTTCGTAAAGACGTAACCAAATGGATGAGATTTGAAGCAAATATGTTCTTGATCAATTCCAGAGTGGACGTGATTTCCTGGAACGAGTATATAATGGCAAAAGGAGGACTCTTAGATCCCCTTTCCAAAGCCGCTACTTATAACCCTACCAATATTTCTCGACCTCTGCAAGGTCAGTCACCGTTGGTATTCAATATTAAATTCGATTTCTACTTAAATGAAAAGAAGACCCAAAATATCGGTGTTTACTATAACTACTTCGGCGACAGATTATTTGCAGTTGGAGCGAACGGGTTGCCTGACGCTTATGAAAGAGCAGTCGGTTTAACTGACGTAGTTTACACTACTAAAAGAGGAGACCATCTTGAGTTCAAAGTTTCTGCTCAGAACATCTTCGATACACGATATAGAGTATATCAGAAAAATGAGTTAACTGGCGAGAAAGAGTTGTTTCTTTCTTATAGAACAGGTGTGAGCTACTCTTTCCAAGCTACTTATAAACTGTAAAAGAATTTTAAATTCTACATCAAAGAAAAGCCTCTGGTTCTTGCATAAGAATCGGAGGCTTTTTAAATTCTTAGTATACCTGCCCCACAAACAATTCACTAAAAATCTCCAGCAACCCCACCCCCACCTTCAATTACACTAACACAAACTAACGGTACTTATACGATATAATACGCGCATACCCAATCCGGGATACTCCAACGTAAATTAATGACATCATAACGTAACATTCATACATACCATATCCCAAATTGGATAATAGCATTACGTAATTTTAATATTACTTTTTAGCAAAAGATTGACTAAATAATTCAAATTGGAAAACCGTTAAACCACGATCAACTATCCAGGTGCAGGGAAACAAATTTCCATGCACCGAAATAAACATTCAGGTTTTATAATATGAAAAATTTTCATAAAATTCCCGCAAAAATCAAAGCAACTGCCCTATTTATCGCCTTCAACCTTTTGGGATGCTCCGGGAGCTGGAACTTTTGGGATGATGGAAATGTGGACTTATCAAAAGCTACATGGCTCGTTGCGGAAAAAGTCCCTCTAATCGTAGATAAAGGAGGAATCCCAGGCGTTACCCCAACTATTCCGGTGAACAATCTATTCACTTTACCTCCTGGAACAAAGGTAAAAGCTTCAGCGTTAGGCGGAGTCATTGATCCAACCGGAACAACGATCGTGAATGATTTCGACGGGGATGGGATCCTAAATGTGAACGAAACGACGACGAACGTTTGGGTGGCGGACTATCCGGTAATAGAAGCGATTATCGCTCCCCCAGTAACAATGAAAATTCAGATTCTGAAAAATTCCCAGAATACAACGGATGAAATTACGAGCGATATCACATCATCGGACTTCGAATCCACTAAGGCACAAGGTTCAGAAAGGATCCACCAAAATGAGATGAATTTGAGAACCGTACAATTCCAAGATTCCTTCTCTAGTTCAAATGAATTATCTAACTCAAATAGCCAAAGTACGGCATATGGAACTCAAAGCGGAATCGGTCCAGTGCAACTCGGGCTTAATTACTCATCGAGTACATCGAATAGTTGGGAAGCAAAAAACTCGGTCTCAATGACTACAACAAAGTGGGCCGACAAACCGTTTAAGAATAATATAGATACCCAAGCGAATAACTTAAAATCCTCATCGGCTACTTCCAAAGCCAAAAAATACCGTTCCGAAAAAACCCAAAAAATAAATGAGACCTCTCAAGTAGATGTTAATGCTGGTTATGTACGGGCTGCTTTATATATAAAGAATACATCAGTCAACATGCCGGTAAAACTTACGAACATACTTTGTTCACTAATGTTCGAAAATGGAACAGGCGATCTAATTCCGATCGAAAGCTTCCGCTTAAGAAATGACGATTACAGTCTTTTCGAAGTGAATGTTTATGGCGGATCCGAATTCGGCCCTTATGTAGTACAACTGCCGAAATTAAATACGGCGGAAATTGAAAACGCTATGGCCGCAGGTTATAACCCTAAAATTTTCATCGTAGATTATGAGATGAGTCATGTACCTGATTCAAATTATAAATCTTCTCTCTTAAACTTCTCTGGAAATAATCTAAAGATCATAGAAGAAAATGCAAAAGGCAGAACTGGATTAATTAGGATCTACGGTCCAAACATGAGACAGATGTATCGTGTTGCAGCATTTGACACTCCGGATAGCTCTGATCCTTGTGTAAAAACAGCGACGACACTTTCTCCCGGAATAACCTTAAAGAAAGCCTTAGAAAGACTGCAATGTAATGGATTAAAAATAGAGTTTCAAGATTACATAGTGGATCTTTCCGAAGTTGCTCCTGCATTAGGGGAATTTAAATTACATTTAAAAGGAATTAAAACGTTAGGACCAATACCTACAAATATTCCATGCGATCCTCAAACTCGAACCGGGTCGGACGGTGTTTCTAGAACTGCTTGTGTGCAAAAACCTATCAGCACTTGGTCAGAAGAAGAAAAAGCGAACGCAGGTGTTTGGGCGATCTATTCAAACGGTAAATATTATAATCTAACTGAATATTTCAGGGATTTAGATGATTCTATCAGGACATTCGATCCGACAAATAGCCAAAAGGTCCCAATGGTTAAAGGAGTAGATTCTACTATTTGGGCAGGAGACTATTACGATATCGTTTATATCTCTTTCAAAGATCTATTAAAGAAAGAAGAAGAAAAAACTTTCGGTACGAACCCGTTAGAAACTCAGAGAGAATACAAACTTAACACTTCCTGGGATCTTAATTCATTCGGGAATTATCCTTATGATCCTGAAATTAAATCTCTCTTTTTAGGCAAATTAGGATTTGGTGAAAGATTCGAGCTAAATTTAAAACTTGATTCCAATCAATATATAACGCCAAATTTCGGTCTTCCAACTATTAGTGGGACCTTCCAATATTTTTCCGACTTCAGTTATAATATTACAAACGATCTTAAGAAACTTTCTATTAATGAAGCCGCTGATATGGAAATTAGTTTAGGTTTTGGCGGAGAAAGATCCGACTGGTTTCATGTAGTAAAAGACTTAGATAATTCAAACGCTTATAAACCTAAAAATTGCGGACGTACTTTAGATTATGTAAATCAAACCTACTCTCTATGCATCGAATTACCGACAGCCCATGACTACGTAGATCCCGCAGTAAGTTTAATTAATTTATACCTCCGTCCTTCTTTAAATAGTGCCTATCGTAGAACCATTTGGCCTTTACGATATCAAGATGTTCGTAAAATGCGGGGAGAATTAGGAAATCCGGTAGAAATTGGTAACACTTCGGTTAAAGTATCGCGTAGTACTGGTTTGGCCGAGGTAGGTGAAAATATCTATATTTTAGGCGATCCTAATACCTATACTATTTCCTCAATCGGAACTCCTACTTCTGACGGTTCTTACAGCGTAATAATCAACCCTGCAATCAAAAAGTTTTCCAGAAAGACTACGGAAGTTTTTGTAAAAGGTTCTTTGACCTCACCGGATGTCAGATTAAGTGTCGAAAACAGTTTTTATACCGATTGGAATTCACAAGTGCAATCCGCTTTCATTCCGAATGGATGGAATACAAAACAATATCTCCCTTTTGAATCTGGAAGTTCCGTAAATTGTACTACGAATTTATTTCATCCTTTAAGTTGTTTGGGAGTAAACGCAAGCTTAGATGCGATTAACTGGATGGGAAATTATAATAAGGGAGTACCTTATTGGAATTCTTGGGCAGATGCATCTAATTTTCCAACATTTTTATCTACCGGATTATTCGGGCTTTCTTCGAATACTGGAAAGGTATATAGATTGGATGCATCAAAGGCAGATTTTCCTGTTAGTGAAAATAGCAGCTACATCCTTACTTCTGAACCTAAAGTAGTAATTTCCGGTGATACCGCGCTAACAGTTTATTATAGCGGAATGAATGAAGGATCTGTATTAAAGGGAAAATATTATAAAGTCTCTACTGGAGAAGCTTTATCTAGCGAGTTTTCGATTGTAGAATCAATACCTAATTATCAAGTAATAAGTAATTCGTTTATACTTGATGTCAAAAATTCATACGCTGCTGTTGCTTTTGTTGCTGCCAGCTATGATACAGAGGGCCTGACTACTTCTCAAAATGTTTATGTAAAGTTCTATAATATTAGTACACTTGCTACCTCGGGAACCTCTCAGCTTGCTGGCCAGAAAACTGACTGGGATTACCCTGGTGCGATTTCCGTAAGTATAGGAGATACAAAAGCCATCGTTGCCTGGACTGATTATAGTGGTTCGAATAAAATACTAAAAACTAGAATTTATCAGTTAAGTACTGGCTTAGCTACAGGAGCTGCAGCCACTTCTATTACACTACCAGTCAACGTAAACGGCCCAATTAAAGTATCTACTAAATCCCAAGGAGATAATGCAATTGTTGCTTTCGCTGCACAATTCTCAAATGCAATGTATTACGCGGCGATCTCCTCAATTAATATTGCAACGGGCACTAAGATAAAGGAAACGATGCTCAATTCTGGAAATTTTATTTCCGTAAATCCGGTAAATATGTTCAATCCATCATCAGATTTTTCACTCTGTGCGTCCTCGGATAAAGGATTCCTCGTATGGAAAACTCCAGAGAACAATCTTGCTGCTCAAATAATAACAATCTCTACGGGAAATATCAGTACACCAATCGTAATTTATGACACTGGGATTTCTCAAGTTAAATGTGAGGCAACCGGATCGATCGGTATCTTGAATTATTCAAAAGGGAATCGTATTTATATCAAAACAGTCGATTTGAATACAGCTTTAGTGAGAGAAACCTCTCCGTTAGTAATTGATTCAATGATCGGGGCAACGAGTAAAAAACTCGGAAGCGTTTTTCTTTCAGGGTCAAATTTGATTTCTCTTTGGGAGCATAACGAGGGTGGTAAGTCCACAATTCGCGGCAGATCCGTTTCAATTTCTCCATTAGCCGTAAGAGGCCCTGGAGATTTTTTTGTCAGCACGACAAATCAAGGTAACCAAACCGCACCGTATATTGCCGGGAATTCGCAAAATGCTTTTGTTGTGTGGTATTCAGTTGAAACGTTCACCCCTAAAATAAGAGGGTCTTTTTTCAATCTTTCTAATCTTCCAGGAGCCCTCCAATATGGAATGAACAACTTCTTCATTGCACCAATGATCGAAAGGGACTTCACCATTTGGACAAAAGTTACTCAGTAACATAGAAGTTTAGGAAAATAGAATATGAAATATTGGAAAAGAATGGCCGTTTATTCGGCCGCTCTTCCCCTCTTTCTTATTTCCTGCTCTCATGGAGGAAACCCTTTAGAAAGATTGTTTAGGGTAGCAGGAGTGCTCCCTTCAGGAACTTCCTTTTTATCACCAGGTTCAGCACCTGCACCGGAAGGAAGTGATCTATTTTCTATCTCCACAAACTATAGCGAAGCAGTCGACGATCCGGAAACAAAAGCGGATGCTTTAGCCGGAGCAGCGTTCATCGCACCACCTGAACCGAATAATTTCGGAGCAGTTTCCTTAAACTACCCGATCCAAATTCCCGCAGGAAGAGCCGGGGTTCAGCCGAGCCTTGCGTTATCCTACTCTTCTACTGGAGGAGATGGATGGACAGGAATTGGTTGGAGTATAGGCCTTGGGGCAATTACAAGAACTCCTGAATATGGAGCTTTATTCTATGATTCCAGAGATACATTTACTTGGAACGGAAAAAGACTTATCAAGGTTTCCGGTTCCGCTTCCAATGAGAACGGGGTATATAGACCCGAGATCACAGAAGAAGATTTTGCATTATTAAAATTAACGAATATAGAGAACGGAGGAACCTGGGAGGTTTTAGATTCCGGTGGAACGAAAACGATTTATGGAGATTCTTCCTCTAATCGGATCTATAATCCAAACCAGATTTCTAGAACATATAGTTGGTATCTTTCCAAAACGGAAGATCGGAACGGAAACTATATGCAGGTTACTTACGACACTTCTAACTATTCCGAAAAACGAAATTTATACATTCAGGAAATTAAATACACTGGAAATAGCAGAAGTGGATTTCCCGCAAAACAATATGTTAAGTTTATCACGAAATCCAGAGGAGACTCGTATGTGAGTATGGCTCCCGGTTTCACTATGGTCATGGATAAACTTCTAGATAAGATAGAGGTTGGTTGGACTGGCGGGAAACTTTGGACTTATAATCTTGTATATGATACTTCTTTCGATTCGGGAAGACCCATCCTTAAAACCGTTGATTCTGATCGCCATACTACTAAGCCTGAATTTAAATATAGCACTGCTGCGAAAACCTTGGTTTGGCAAAATGTTGCGAATCAAGGTTCAAACGAGCCTGAACTACTTCCGGCATCCACTCAATATTTCGAAGGAGACTTCAATGGGGATGCGATTTCGGATATCGTATATTTCAATCCTCAAACCGGAAACTGGAGAGCTGCGGAAGGAAGAAAAGAAGGCGGATACAATTTCAAAACGTATGGGAATCGTTATAAAAATTATGATGGTCCTTCTAAAATTCAATTCTTCAAGGGAAATGTAAGTGGGGATTTTAATGGGGATGGAAGATCCGATATCGCATTCTATCTACCGGAAACCAAGGATTTTATAGTAGCAGAACACGACGGACAAGTATTCCAATTTCGTAATTATGGAAGGTTAATGAGTGGGATCCCGGATATTTTCAGAATGGAATGGTTCCCTGGTGATTATGACGGGAACGGTCTTTCTGATTCTCTACTTTTCGATGAACCTACCGGTCTTTGGACCTTGATGATGAACAAGGGTGGTAGTTTCGAATTTTTGAAAATAGGAAAAAAATTCCAAAACGTATTTAGAGGAGATTATTCTCCGAATGCGAATTTGGATAGTGTTAATACAAATGATACTAGTATCGATGGAAAGGATAGAGCTAAGGTTAAGTTTTTAAGCGGAGATTATAACGCGGATGGACTAACTGACATTTCTCTCTACGACCAACGTACTGGAAAATGGTTTGTGGGAGAAAATCTTAGAAATCCTGATAAAGCGGACCCAATCTATTTTAAGACTAACTGGGTATTATACAAAGTATTTACAGCACCGGAGCAGACTTTATTCTCCAATGATCAATTCTCCGGAGATTTTAATGGAGATGGGACTTCCGACTTTTTATTATTCGATCGTTCTTCCGGAGAATGGACATTAGGAGCAACGATCAACCAAACAATCAATTTTCAAACCTGGTCTAAGACTCCTCAATTCAAAACAATCACTCGTTGGTTACAAGGTGACTTCAATGGAGATGGAGCTACCGATATCGGATTTTTCTCGGAAACTGACGGAAAGTTTTGGATAGGGGAAGCAACGTCTAACGGTTTCCGTTATAGGATCTATAGCGATATGAGCTACGGTCCAAACCAAGAGAGAGTGATGAAAACTCCTTTGCCCTTGGACGAAGTTAAACCGATTAAAGGATTTGGAGTATTTTCCACTTCTTCAGACACCAAAACTGTTCTTTTAGATTACCAATATGATGGGAACTCCAACCCAGGAAAAGGAGAGATCGCATATCCTGGATGTTTTACTGCAAACGATTGTAGTGCTTCTCCCGAATTACTTTTATTTGATAGAAGAACAGGGGTTTTTGATTTTAAGAAGGGTTCTACATTCACTGAAGCTGTTCTTACAGGCTTTAATCCGGAAACTGGTGGAATAGTAACCGTAAACAATGGAAGAGCAGATCGTTATACTGTAAACACTCGTGATGAAGTTCTATTCTTCGGAGATTTTGGTACCACAAGTAAATTTTTTGTAGTGACCCAAGACACCGGCGTTGCTTTCAAAAGAACTGATTTTGCAAGTATTTCTGATTCCCAGGTTGTATCTTTCGATATTAATTCGAGTGCATATACAATTGATTATTTCAATTCTACTAGTTCTAAATCCGCATTGGTTTTAAACGACCAAACAACTAATAGTGCTCAAAGATTTTTACTCACAGGACCAAGTGGAACGAAATATTTAACAGTTACTGGAGATGTATTAGATTCTTATCTGCAGAATTTATTCCAAGTGGGAAGTGAGACCAACAGAAACAGAAGAACTAGTTTCAGTATTTTTTCAGGGGATTTTACAGGAGTTGGAAAGGCTCAAGTTTTACTCGTAGATAGAACTGGAACAACTCATAAATGGTATTTGGGAACTATAGGTTCCACAGCTATCAACTTCAAACTTCTTACGGGTTCCATAAACATTCCAGTTTCCACAACTGTTTATGATAAAACAAGCCAAGCAGGGATACAGTACGCGCTGTATCCGGAAGTAACAGGAAATTCTATCGTTTACGAAGATCCAACGGATACTTCTTCTATCGTATTTTCTAAAATTAGAATTACTACAACTACTGTAGCGAGGACTGCGTATAACCCAGGTCTTGTAGGTTTTTCTAATCAGTATGATCACAGAGGAAATCCGATCATTGTCTCCGACGGCGAGAATAAGATCTATGATCTTTCTCAAAGTAAGATCATATCCGCTACTTCTCCTGTATTTGCGTTATCCATGGATCGTCCAGATCTTATGACAAAAGTTTATCCATTCCAATGGATCCAAGGAGATTATAACGGAGACGGACTTACTGATATAGGTATCATCCATCTAAAAGAACCAACTTGGTATTTTGCAATGTCTACTGGAGCCGTTCCGGATGTGATAAAAGAGATCAAGAACGGGATAGGAGGAGTTTATACTTTAGAATATGATAATTCTACCAAGTTTGATAATAACGGTGGAGACAATATCCCGGATCTTTCTATTAATTATAGAGTTTGTATTCAGATCACGTTAGACGACGGACTTGGGAATACGATCCTCAAGAATTACAGTTATAAGAACGGAGCTTCTTTCTCTGCATTCATCAATGGCAAAAAGGAAACAGACGCATTCGGTTTTACAGAATTCACTATGACCGATGCAACCGGTTCTCGTACTGTTCACTCTTATTTCAGCCAACCTTATTCTAACTTTATGCATAACCGTGCACTTGCAGGTGCAGAAAAAGAAATGCATATTCTTGGTTCTGATAATAATGATTACGGTTCTTCTAAGAAAACATACGAAATCCAACAGATAGAAACTGTTACAGGAAAGATCAGCTATTTAGCTCGGTTAAGCAAAACCCAGAATTTTATTAATGGAACTGCTACAACTACTTCCGAAGGTTCCGTCGTTTTTAATGGGTATAATCTAACTAAGAAGACGGATATAAGCACGGATCATTATGCAGATTCTGCTCATCCTTCTCAAAGTTTCACAACGGTTACTGATTTCGAAACGGATTCTACAAGTAACCAAACGAGACCTAAAAAAACTGTTTCTTTATCCGGATCTTCTCATGAAGCCACAAATAATCTCACCTATGATTCTCAAGGAAATCTAACTAGGAATGCGGTGACTTATACAGGAAGTGGACTTCCTTCTGTTTCTACAAATATTACGGAATATGAATACGATGCTTATGGAAACAAGGTTGTAGAGAAGAATGTAAGTGCAAGTCCGAACCGTGGGACTTCCTACGTTTATGACGACCAACTTCATCAGTTTGTAAAAGAACAAACAAGTTTTGGTGGGTCCTTCCAACTTAAAACGAGATACACCACAAATTATGGAAAAGCTTTCGGTTCTCCGGAAGATTCCACAGATCCGAATGGGAACAAAACTTATTTTGTATATGATGATTTTGGAAGACTCGTCGAATCCAGTGCAGACACAGACTCCGGTACCAAGGTTCTTGCTGTTTACGAATATGGTTCCAGCTTTCCATTCAGTGCAAAAACCACATTCCCGACTGGTGGAGCAGATCCTAGCTTTGCACTTCGCTCTTATAAAGACGGAATGGGAAGAGTGGTCCATACTGTTAAAACAGGATCTAATGGACAATATATAAGATCCGGAAAGATCACATATAACGGGAATGGTCAGGTCATTCGTTCTGGACAACCGGACTGGGCAGATGCAGGTGAGATAGACACCTTTGTTCTACATACCCAAGAAAGAAACCCAAGCTATATTGATTATGATGCAATTGGCAGAGCCAAAAAAACAATCCTACCAGTTGCTTCTGGGGAAACGGAAGCAACTACGTTAACCGTTACCTATAACGATCCTTTTGAAACGGTAGAAACTCATAGCGGTGGAACAAGCAAACGAACCGTAAAAGACGGAAGAGGCCAAGTCCTTTATATAGAAGACTTCGGCTCGGATGGAACCCAGGCAAAGATAGGATTCTGTTTTGATATCGCTGGTAAGATGATCAAAAAATCTGATCTGAACGATGGTGGTGCTTTATCCTGTGATACAAGCGGGATAACTGCAAAAGACATTTCCGGAAAAAACCAGGCCTTTTGGTTGTATGATGCATTCGGAAGACTCAAGAAAAATAGTGATCCGGATTTTGGAGTAAGCACCGCTTCTTATAATGCATTTGGAGATACTACTCAAAGTATAGATGCTCGCGGCATTACCACTAACTTCACTTATGATTCTCTCGGAAGAATGCTCACCAAGAATACTCCGGAAGGAACCGTCTTTTTCGATTATGATAGCGGATCCGAGAATGCTCTCGGAAAATTGGTAAGAGTAGAAGATTCCGTTCAGATCAAAACATTCAGCTATGATAAATTAGGTCGCACTAAAAAAGAAACTAGAGAGATCAAGAACCTAACTATAGAACTTGCAAACGGACCTTATATTACAGAATACAAATATGACTTACTAGGTCGTGTAACTTCCATAGATTACCCGGAACATCCAGTAACCCATACTCGGATGAAGGCATGTTATAACTATGGAACTGCAGGTTATATCACTGGAATTTCAGTCCAAGTCAATACAAACGGTATCATTCCAGGATTCTGCAGTAAAACAATCGTAGAAAATATTACATATAACGAATTCGGACAAACTGCAGGATTTGGGCTGGGTAACGGTGTCCAAACCAATTATACTTACGACGTAAAACAAAGGCTCATTCGAATTAACTCAGTCGGAGATGTGGATGGAACTACTAAAACTCTCCAAGATGCAGTCTATGCTTTCAATAGCAGAAACAATATCACTGGAATCACAAACACTTCTTCTGAATATACAACTGCATATAATTACAGCTATGATGGCTTAAACCGACTTATTGCAGCAGACGGGCAATACCAAGAATCAGCTGATAATTATACCAAAACTTTCCGACAAAGTTTTGCATACGCGAAGAACGGTAACTTAACTGCAAAACGAAATCATAACTTTAACGATAATACTCTCATTGATGAATGGAATTATCAATATTCTAATCACCAAGTAACACAAATAGATTCCACACAAAGTGGAAACAATCGTCTGGTCATGAATTACGATTCCTCCGGCAACATGACTTATCAGAGAGATAATTTCAAAGATCTGACCAAGACGATCACAATAGATTCTCAAAATAGGATCACTCAGGTCCAAGATGCCCTAAATACAACTATTGGTAATTATTCATATGATGAAGGTGGATTTAGAGTTCGCAAGAGAGCTTTAGTTCCGAGTGGGGCCTCTTTCAAAAACCAAGAGATATTATATCCAAGCAAATTCTACGGATTGGAATACTCGGAAGAAACAAATGTCTTAAGCTCCATCAACAATGTTTATTTAAACGGGGTCCGAATTGCAGCTCTCAATGAAGATGGAGTCACTGCCTATTTCTTAACCGACCAAGTAGACTCTGTTGCTCATGTTCTAGATGAAGGAGCTCATACTCTCAGTAGAATGCAGTATGAGCCTTATGGAGAGACTCTTGTACAAAGAGGAACTCTGGATTTTGCTCCTAAGTATAACTCTCAGGAATTGGATAGAGAGACTAATTTCTATTTTTATAATGCTAGATATTATGATCCGCAGATCGCGAGGTTTACGAGTGCGGATAGTGTGATTGATGGCTCCGATGATACGCAAGGTTGGAATAAATATACATACACAAAGAACAATCCAATTCGATATAAAGATCCTACAGGTCATTGGGTCGACCATGCAGTAGCGGCGGGATTGGGAGCGGCTGCCGGAATAGGAGCTAGATATGCAGCAGACAAACTTACAGACAATCAAAGTACATTTGGGGACTATGTCGTTGCAGGAATAGCCGGAGCAGCCCAAGGAGAGACATTTTACCTAACTGGTGGAAATGCTATCGCGGCTGGGGCAGCTGGTGGTTTTGTTGGAAGCATCCTTAGTGAAGGCAAAAATTACTATAATGATCCAAAATCGAAAAGCTGGGGGGAAAGGGCCGGCCAAGTTGCATTTGATACGGCATTAGGTGGTGCGTTAGGCATTATACCTACTCCAGGTATTCAAGGACTAACGAAAGGAAGTGGAAGTTTCAAACAAGTCACAAACCAAATGTTAACGAAATACAAAAATGAAACGGTAAATTTCTTTAACACTAAGATAAAAACATTTGGAAAAATGCTTGCATACAACTTATTTCGCGATGTGCCTACCTCAACCATTCAAGGAGCCATGTCGACAGAATTGGATAGATCATTTAAAGACGGAGGGAAACCAAAAATAATCCTTCCCCCTTTAAAATCGAAAGGTTTAACTAGTCCAAATTTGAAAACTGGGAATCGTCCAAAAGTAGAAATCCTGCCTATGTATAATGTTTCTCCTATTCCCACGACCGTTCCTAGGTTATAATTTTCCACGGTTTCTGAAATTATATGATACCTCTTAAAGAATGATTCAAAACAAAAAGGAAGGAAAGATATACAGACCATACTTATGGATTCAGGTTTTTATGCCTTCTATTGCAATAATGCCTGGATGCTTTTTCTTTATAGTAGTGCACTTTTCAGATTCCCTCAAAGATCTCAGTATCGAGGTGTTACTAGTCTTTTTTGTAATATTATTTGCGCTTTGGATGCGACATGAATCTAATATTTCTATAACCTTATATCCCAATTGCATTGTTTATAAAAAAGGATTTCTTCCTAAAAAGATTATTTCAAAGGAAAATATCATCAGTATATCCAGAAAAAGTATTAAAAGAATCAAAGGACCAGAAAGCATGATAGTAATCAAATTAAAAGATCATAGGCAAATTGTGATTCCGCCCCCTATGTTCAGGAGTGACATACTTGAAATTCTGAAAGACTATCTTTCAAGCTAATTGATAAGGAAAGATGAAATCATAATTTTTGCATCCTAAGTAATGTTAAAAAGTCTCTATCGTTATCAGGCCCGGAGTTCTACGCAGTAGATTCCCGACTTCCACTCCTCTCACTATTACAATCCCGCATCATCCCCCTCACCTCGCACCACTTGCGCCCTTCTCCCCCTCCCCAAACTAACCAACCCGTAACCGCTTCGTAATAAATATGTAACTCAAATCACGTAAAAATGTCTCATTACTTCTTATGGAGCTTCCGAAAGCTATGCATAATCGATATACTAATCTCTCCCTACGCCAATGGATTGCCATTGCACTTGTTGGAGGATTTGTTCTAACTGCAACTTTACCTACTTTTTCCCAAGATGCTGCGCCTACCGACGCAAATAAAACCGAACAAACAACTGCACCTGCAGAACAACCTGCGCCGGCTCCTGCTGAAAAAAGCGGAACCTGGGGATTTGTAGACCTGTTCAATAAGGGTGGATGGACAATGTATCCGTTAGCTCTTTCTTCTATCATCGCTCTTGCGATTATTTTCGAAAGGATCTATTTCCTTACTACTTCCAAACTTCTTCCTAAAGGTTTTAATATCGATTTAGGGGAGAAGGTTGATGAAAAAGGTTTTGATGGAGCAAAAGAATTCATCGATGCAAACCCTTCTTATAAAATTTCCGATATTTTGAAAAACGGTATCGATGTTTCCGCTGGTAACGCTGAAATTTTCGCAAAAGGTATCGAGAGAGAAGCTGCCGAGGTGATCGTAGTTCTTGAAAGAGGACTCGTGATCTTAGCTGCAGTTTCGACTATCGCTCCTTTGATCGGGTTCTTAGGAACAGTTTCCGGTATGATCAATGCTTTTGATGCGATCGCAAACGCCGACCAAGTAAACGCGAAAGTGGTTGCGGGCGGTATTAAAGAAGCTCTTATCACAACTGCAGCCGGTTTGATCATCGCAATTCCCGCTATGACTTTCCACCAATACCTGACTTCCAGAATCGACGGATTCACTTCCGAAGTAGAAGAAGCTGCAAACAGAATTTACAAAGAATTCCTGAAACGTAACGCAAGAGCTTAATCTTAGCTCTTCCATTTATTAGGAATTCGGAATATGATTCAGCTTAAGAAAAAAAGGGGTTTGGAAGAAATTTCGGCCTCTTCTATGTCGGATATCGCGTTTCTTCTTCTCGTATTTTTTATGGTGACCGCGGTGTTTTTCGTGAAAGAGGGTTTAAATATCCAACTTCCCCGCAAAAACTCCAACCCCACCCTAGTTTTAAGAGAGAATATCTACGAGATATTGGTGGCTGGCGAAACGATCAAGATGAGGAACAAAGTCCTCGGAACTCGTGATTACAAGGATCTTGCAGAATTCAGAAAAGATCTGAACGATATTGAAATCCCGAATCTCGATGAAAAAGTCGCTCTGATCAAAACGACCGGTGAAACAAAATACGGAAATATGTTAGATGCTCTTTCTGCTGTGCAGTTAAGAGGTTTTAAACAAGTCTCCGTAAAAAGATTAAAATAAGATATGGCACTTAAAAAGAAAAAAGCTCCACCTTCTATTCCGGTCAGCTCTATGGCCGATATCGCCTTTCTTCTTTTGGTATTCTTTATGGTGACTTCGGTCCTTGATACGGATCCGGATCTTCCAATCGCTCTTCCGGATGTCCCTGGAGGAGAGCAGCTTAATAAAAAAATCGCGAATTTATATTTAAGCGCTGATAACGAGAAGTCCATTTACTTTAACCAAGTAAAGATGCCTTTGAACGAAGCGATCAATAATGTTCGTGCCAAACTTGCAACCACTCCTGACTTAAAGGTCCTTATTCATGCGGATAAAGATCTAAGTTATGCTGACCTGGACAATGTGTTCGAACTTTTGAAAGAAGCCGGTGCATTAAAAGTCTCCCTGGTTACTAAAACTACGCAAGGAGGAGGACTGAAATGAACCAAGTTGTTTCCCCTCCTTCTTCTTCCAAAAAACGTTCTGGTCTTCGCAGGTTTGTTGATCGTTACAGAATGGAGACCTTCTTAGGCTCTTCTGCTGTTCTACAGATCGCAGCACTTCTTTTCTGGTACACTCCTCCGAATACTTACGATCATCTAGATAAGCTGATCGATGAGGTTGCTTTCGTGGAGAATCTTGTGATCCAGGATCCGAATGTGGGAGAAGCTCCTGACGACGGAGAGTTCGAGGTTACCGATACTCTTAAGAAAAAAGAGGATTCCAGGATCGCAGGCGCTCAGGATGCAATCGTTTCCGGTGCTACTGCTCCAGTAGACCTTTCACCTAACGTTCAGCCGGAATATACCAAAGACGCTCAGTCTGCGGGTGTAGGCGGAACTCTTACCTTAGAAGTGATCATCGCGGATAGCGGAGAAGTTTTAAGAGTACGTAATATTGGTAAAACCTTAGGATACGGATTAGAAGAATCTGCAATCCAGGCATTTTATAAAAAACGTTACTCTCCTTCTATGCTCGAAGGAAAAGCGATCACTGTGAAGGTTTACGTTCCAGTTCGTTTCTCTCTCTATTGATATAATCTTCTTCTTCCTTTTTGGGAGAAGAAGATGTTCTACTCTCTCAACTAACATCCGTTCATTAATTATACTTTATATATTTATCCCAGAACGATCGTTCGAATTATAATTTTATGATTTGCTTTTTATTCCTGGCCGGAGGTAATTGCGGCCCTTAGGAGATGAAGCGATGGAATCAAACTCGAATCAAGCCAAGCATGCATGGAGGATCCTGATCCTTCTATTTTTGGCAAACCTTCTAAACTTCTTTGATAGAACTATCCCTGCAATCATCATAGAACCTATTAGACATGAATGGGATTTAAGCGATCTTCAATTAGGCATAGTAGGTTCCGCATTTACCGTAATCTATGCCATTGCCGGTTTGCCGTTAGGAAGGCTCGC
The DNA here is from genome assembly GCF_004769405.1 of Leptospira selangorensis. NCBI lineage: Bacteria > Pseudomonadati > Spirochaetota > Leptospiria > Leptospirales > Leptospiraceae > Leptospira > Leptospira selangorensis. Next base: position 54,202 of record NZ_RQES01000018.1, on the reverse strand, counting down.
CGATTCTTGGAGTCGTAAAAAGATCATAGGTTTCGGATTAGCGATTTGGAGTGCATTCACTGCTTTGAATGGATATGCTTGGAATTATTTATCCTTTGTTTCTGTTCGTATGGGTGTTGGAATAGGAGAAGCAAGTTATGCGCCTGCTGCAAATTCGCTGATAGGAGATCTTTTTCCTTCTCATAAAAGGGCAAGAGCAGTCGGTATTTTTATGTTGGGACTTCCCTTAGGTCTCGTTCTTGCATTTTTCACCGTGGGGGCCATGGTAAAAGCATTCGGAACTTGGAGAGCTCCATTCTTCATCGCAGCATTGCCTGGGATCCTTCTTTCTATATTCTTCTTTTTTATCCGTGAACCGGAAAGAGGAGCCGCGGAATCCATTCAAGTCTCTCAATCTGCGCCGACACAGCCCATTAAAAAAGTATTAAGAATTCCTACTATGTGGTGGATCATTTTATCAGGTCTTACATTCAATTTTGCCGCTTATGCGGTGAATAGTTTCCTAGTTTCTTTATTACAAAGATATTATCATTTCACTTTGGTAAAAGCAGCGATCACTACAGGATTTATAGTAGGGATCACAGGTTTGGTCGGCTTGACTCTGGGCGGCTGGATCGCAGACAAGATCCACCAAAGATCGGAAAGAGGTCGCCTTCTTTTCGGCGCATTCAATCTTTTCGTGTCCGGAATTCTGATCCTTCTTGCATTATTGCAGTCGGAAGAAATGGTTTTATTCTTCTCCCTTCTACTTGGGTTCGGTTGGTTACTTTCTTATAATTATTATACCTGCGTTTACCCCGCTATCCAAGACGTGATTGAACCTAGACTCAGAGCAACTGCGATGGCGATCTATTTCGCTGCTATGTATTTATTAGGTGGGGCGGCCGGTCCAGCAGTCGTAGGTTGGTTCTCCGATTATTTGACCAGATCAGCAATGCTCCGTTCAGGTACTTCCGAAATGACGGAACAATTTAAAGCAATTGGTCTTCATGATTCCCTCTATCTGATCCCAGTGACTGTATTACTGACTTCCCTATTTGTATTCCTTGCTTCCAAAAGTTTCGCCAAAGATGCATCCGATATGAAGAGGAGTTTAGAAGGAAAGGCATAAAACTAATCATATGATTAGTTTATTTAGTCTTATTTCTGTAACTTAAATGATACCAGTTTTGCATAAAACATAACCACAGGAGCCTTGTAACCAAATCATCGTCATACTGTAATCATTTTGTAACGTAAAAAAGCCATTCTGTTACCTAAACGTAAAACAGAATTCGCAAGGGAAAAACCCGGGAAGCGAATCGAAAAGGTAACTCTGAATGAAGCAGAAATCTAAAAAGAGAAAGAACTTAGAAGGGATAGTATCTCAATTTTTTATTCTAGGACTCGTCATCTATTCCCAAACGATTTTCTCCCAGGAAATATCGCCGGGAGCAGAACTTGCGCAAGCAGGCGAGCCTCCTAAAGTGGAAAAACCTAAGCAGGAAGAATTCACTATTTATGAAGATCAGGACGGGCAATTGTATACCAAACCTGGTCCAGGTCGTTTTAAAAGTAAGATGGATAAAGCCATCAACAAGAGCGATCCTAAGTTCAATCCTTATCCAAACCATTTCACTAGCAGACCTGACGAACCTCAAAAGGAAAGACTTACCATCACGGGTAGGATACAATTCAGAGGTATTTCCGCTCAGACCGGATCCAATTATAATAACGGAAATGGAGATTTCAATTCGGTAGATTGGAACTTCAGACGTCTTCGTTTGGGATTACAGTATCAAGGTAATTCTTGGTGGGGGATGGCACTGAACCTAAGGGGAGAAAACATGTTGAATGCTCCTTATATCACCCAAACCAAAAACACCACCGGAGAAGTGACTAATGTTTCCTTAAGAGAAAACAGAGGTTATATCCAAGAAGCGTTCCTTTATGTGAATATTCCGATCTTGGGAGCAAGATTGAGTTTTGGTCAATTACCTACTCAATTCCACAGAGAATATCTGATGTCTTCCGCGAACTTCATCGCATTAGAACGTTCTTATATGACAAACGCGTATCCTCAGTTCGATATGGGTGTGAACCTAAGACTTTCTCCTTTGAAAGATTTTTTCGAAGGGAAATACGAAAAATATCTTACCGTAGATCTAATGGCCGGTAACGGACACGGTGGTGGCGGTGACTATGGAACAGGTAGACGCCAAGACCTTACAGTTGCAGGCAGACCGAACCAACCTATTTTGAATTCTCCTTTATACTTTGCGAGAGTTCAATGGAACGTATTGGGTGGTATCGTAAAAGAGAACGGTAGTAATGTAGGTTGGCAAGAAGGGGAAGAGATCTTCCAAAAAGATCTAAAAATTTCCCTGGGTGCTGCAACCATGCAAACTAAGAACGTAAGCTTTAGCTCCGGTCCTGCATCCACTTTAGCTGTGGACGGCGCGATCCCGAGAGGAGCTCCAACTCAGTATCTTCTTACCACTCAAACTACTGCGGATAATAGCACTGCTGATTGTACTGTCCCAAGCTATCAAACCAGCTATTGCCAAAAAAATCTGGACCTAAGAGGTTATACCTACGACGGAACCATGACTTGGAACGGTATCTATCTGAGTGGAGCTTATACTACTTATACCGGAGCGGCTTCCAATAATCTTTCCGGATGGCAGGCAACAGTCGGATATAATATCCAACTATTCGATAAATATTATATTATGCCTGTTTTCAGATATGATTTCCTAAAAGGAGATTTCAATCGTAACGGTAAGATAGAAGATAACGATCTGAAAAAATATTACTGGGTTGGTTTAAATCTTTTCGGAGATAAACACCTATTCAAGGCACAATTGTTCTACCAAATTCCTGTTCTGAAATTAGGAATAGACCCTGTGACCAGGGAACCTGAAACGATCAATAACCAAACCGTTTACTTCCAGCTTCAGGCAACTTTCTGGACCGGAATGGTTACACCGGACCAATTAAACACCAGGTTAGATTAAGAAGAGGAGAAAGTAAATATTATGAAATCTAAACTTAAATTCATACTTCCACTTTTGGGACTTTTAGCAATTTCCTGCTCTTCCGATACAAAGGATGATACAGCTTTATTACAAGCATTAGTAGGAAACCCTGATGACGGAAATAATTCCATCGTAGTGGTAGAGGTTGCCGGAAACTTCACGGACTATACCGGAGAATGTTACGACCATTTCACCCTTTTCGGAGCTTCCAATTCTACGATCTCTCCGACTAACTATTATCTAAATGTAATGTTTGGACATTCTTTGGATACTGCACTTAGAAAATCGGCTCTTTCCAAACAAACTTGTGGAGCTTTGGGTTTCTTGGGTTCAGGAATCCCTACAAATGCAAGTCCATTGAATTTCAGATATTATACCTGTGATCCAAACCTGGGACAAGCCGGGGGAGATTGTGGGAAAAAGATTAAGTCAGCAGTAGGATTTCCCTAACAACTAACAATCGAAAGCCCTTGTACTTCTTGCAGCCAAGGGCCTATTTTCATAGAATGCGTTAAAATGCCAAATCTATGCAGCAAAACAGAGTGTATTAGGATTGTAATATTCGAGAAATCCGTTCGTAACGGTTCTCATTTATGATTCAAAAATATTTCAGGAGAAATATCAAACAGATGAAAAAGATAGGTTTAAGACTTATTGTCTTATTAGCATTCGCTCTTTCTTCATTTTCCGTATCCGGGGAAGAGAAAAAGACAATCACCATAAAAGGATCCGATACGATGGTTATCCTGGTTCAAAAATGGACCGAAACCTTCCCGGATAAATCCGTTCAATTCCAAGTTACTGGAGGAGGATCCGGAACCGGGATCGCAGCTCTAATCAATGGAACTACGGATATTTGTTCTGCTTCTCGCCCTCTCAAACCTCAAGAAATCCAACAATTAAAGGAAAAATATAATTCCAACGGTGTGGAAATCAAGGTTGCAATCGACGGTATTTCTCTTTATGTAAACAAAAAGAATCCAGTCGCAAAACTTTCTCTGGAAGAAATCCGTAAAATTTTCACCGGAAAGATCACCAATTGGAAAGAAGTTGGCGGAGAAGATCATAAAATCGTATTGTATAGCCGCGAGAATAACTCCGGAACTTACGAGTATTTCAAAGAACACGCTTTGGAAAAACAAGACTTTGATCCTTCTGCTCAACATATGGTAGGAACTGCGGCACTAGTAAACGCAATCTCCAAAGACAAATGGGGAATCGGTTACGGTGGAGCGGCTTACGCTTCCGGAGTTAAAGATGTTGCAGTATCTGCTGACGCAAACTCCAAAGCGGAACTTCCGACTGAAGCGAATATTTTGACCAATAAATATCCGATCTCTAGATATCTATATTTCTATCTGAGAGAAGCACCTAAAGACCAAACTAAAAAGTTTATCGATTGGGTGATCGGAAAAGACGGACAAAAAGTTGTGAAGGACGTAGGTTACTTCCCTCTTAAGAAAAAGTAATATTGTGTGATCGGCTCCCGGCAACGGGGGCCGTTCTTAAATCCAGAATTCGGAATATTCAATGAGCAAACTCGATCCTCTGCTGAGATATCTTTTACATCCGAGCAGAAGAAAAATAGACGTTTTCGCGGAAACCTTAGTAAAAGGGACCGCTGCAACTTCCATCCTTATCATTCTTCTTATTTTTTTCTTCGTCTTTAGAGAAGCTTCTTCCTTATTCTTCTCGGATTCCCCGCAAGCCACTTCTACTGTCCAAAGCTCCGGAGCTCCAGCGGAATACAATCCTGACTCTAGTGCGGATGCCCCTGCGGAATATAATCCTGATGGAGATACTTTAGAATTAAATAAACCCGTAGCTGTTGCCACTCCTGAGCCTGAAAAACTTTCTCTTTTCGAAAATCTTTTCAGCAAGGTTTGGCAGCCGGTTTCTTCCGTTCCTAAATTCGGTATTCTACCTTTGATAGTAGGTACTGCAAAAACTACAATCATAGCGATCCTACTCGGAGCACCTTTAGCTATTTTAGCCGCTCTGAATATTACGTTTTTTGTATCTGCAAGAGTGCGAGAGATCGTAAAACCAGCCATCGAAATGCTCGCAAACTTCCCTTCCGTAGTGATCGGATTTTTCTGTTTGATGGACGTTGCTACCTTAGTAAAGGCAACCTTCGATATAGATTTCAGATTGAACGCTTTGACTGGAGGGATCGGTCTTGCGATCGCAGTCACTCCGATCATATTTACGGTGGCAGAAGACGCACTAAGCACAGTGCCTCAATCTTATAGACAGGCATCCTTAGCATTAGGCGCTACTGAATGGCAAACCGCTTATAGAGTTATGCTTCCTGCCGCATTGCCCGGAGTATTCGCCGCAGTCCTTTTAGGCGTAGGAAGAGCTTTTGGAGAGACTATGATTGCTCTAATGGCTACAGGTAATGCTCCTATGATGAGTTTCGGTATTTTTGATCCGAGTAGGACATTTGCAGCCACAATCGGCGCAGAAATGGGAGAAGTTATCTGGGGATCAGAACATTATAATATTCTGTTCTTCCTGGGAGTTCTTCTTTTCCTATTCACATTTTCCTTGAACGCAATCACCGAGCTGTATGTTAAAAAACGGCTTATGAAAAAGTTCCAAGGCTCCTAAACAAACAAGATTTGGTAAACCTCTTTGAAATGGAAAAAAGTCAGACTTAAAAGAAGAAGAGTCGTCAAAGATAAAATTTATTCCATATTAGCTCTCGGCGCCCCTATGCTTGCTACAGGACTCATTTTATCCGCAGTCCTTCTCATGCTAGGCAATATATTCTATAAAGGAATTTCCGGGGTTAATTGGGAATTCCTGACGGAAGCACCAAGGAATAATAACTTAGAAGGCGGGATATTTCCTGCGATCTACGGAACAGTATATCTAGTTTTTATAATGATCTTATTCAGCATTCCGATTGGAACCGCGACCGGGATCTTTCTTTCCGAATATACCGCAAGAGATTCTAAGTTCGCAATGACTGTCAGATTTGCGATCAATACCCTGGCAGGAGTTCCTTCCATCGTATTCGGTCTGTTCGGCGTAGGATTTTTCATCCAATTCCTCGGAAAAGGAATGGATTATGTTGCGAATAATACTACTCCGGTTTGGGGAAAGCCTGCCCTGATCTGGGCCGCTGCAACCCTTGCGATCCTCACCCTACCTGTAGTCATTATCTCTGTAGAAGAAACAATGAGAAGTATTCCAAGAGAAATGAGAGAATCCAGTCTCGCGTTAGGCGCAACCAAATGGCAAACCATCTGGAAATTGATCCTACCGAATTCTTTAACCGGAATTTTAACGGGAGCAATCCTTGCGATCGGAAGAGGAGCAGGAGAAGTTGCTCCGATCTTATTCGTGGGAGTTGTATATTCCTTACCGGAATTACCTTCTCACCTTTCGGATCAATTCATGCAATTAGGTTATCACCTATTTGTATTGGCGACCCAGTCGCCTGATGTGGACGCAGCGATGCCGAAACAATATGCAACCACAGTGGTATTATTGACTCTAACCTTCGGGATGAGTTTTTTCGCTACTTTCTTAAGATACAGAATCAGAAAATCCAGGGGTAAGGCCCATGTATAACGTTTTTATTGGAGATGCGAGGAGTTAATCGCAGATGAAAGATACAAAAGTAAAAATAAAATCCCGCCATTTCAATTTTTTCTACGGTGAGAACCAAGCACTGCATGATATCTCTTTAGAAATTCATGCGAAGAAGGTCACAGCATTCATTGGCCCCTCCGGCTGTGGTAAATCCACTTTTTTAAGATCAATCAATCGGATGAACGATGTGATCGATAGTTCTAAAGTGAATGGTAAACTGGAAATAGACGGTATTAATATTTATGATCCTCTAATGAATGTCGTGGAACTCAGAAAAAGGGTCGGAATGGTTTTCCAAAAGTCTTTTCCTTTTCCTAAATCCATTTATGAGAATATAGCTTACGGTCTGAAACTGAACGGCGGAGTCTCCAAAGACCAAATGGATCATATTGTCGAAGAAAGTTTAAGAAAGTCCGCTCTCTGGAAAGAAGTAAAAGACAGACTGAATGATAGCGCACTTGGACTTTCGGGCGGACAACAACAAAGGTTATGTATTGCAAGGGCGATCGCAATGAACCCTGAAGTGATCCTAATGGATGAACCTTGTTCCGCGTTGGATCCAATCTCCACTAAGAAAGTAGAAGAGTTCATTTCAGAATTTAAGGACTCTTATACAATCGTGATCGTGACACATAATATGCAACAAGCAGCCAGGGTAAGCGATTATACCGGCTTCTTTTATATGGGTCGTTTGGTGGAATTCGATACTACTAAAAAGATGTTCCATGATCCTTCTAAAAAGGAAACGGAAGATTATATTTCCGGAAAATTCGGCTGACCATTATAGCCTATATTTCCGTATCAAAACGCCTGCATTATGCAGGCGTTTTTTTATTCTGAGTTGTAACCTAACCCACTATTCTTCGAAGTTTCCCTCAATGAGGCAGACGAAATCAGACTTAACCGAATCACTCGAGATCATTTTTTCGAGATTTGCGGATTTACTCCTTAGGATCTCAGAAAGAAATTATACTCGTCCATTACATCTATTATCAGGTGCCAGTATAGGAAAACAAATCCGCCATTGTTTGGAATTTGCGGAAGCATTAATAAACGGATATGACACAGGACTTGTTTCTTACGACCAAAGAGAAAGAAATCCTCTTTACGAAAATTCTCCGAGAGCGGCAGCAGATCGTCTTCATGAACTAATAAAGGAATATGATCTAAGAGATTGGGAAGGAGAAGTCCAAGTTTCTTACTTAGTCCATTCTTCTTCCGGGATAGAGAATATAGTAAACTCCTCTTGGGAAAGAGAACTACTCTATGTGCAAGAACATACAATTCACCATGAAGCAATCATAAGAGTCGCACTCGAACACGATCTCGGTTTCGAAGATATTCCGGATAGTTTTGGGTTTGCAATTTCCACATTACAATATAATTCAAATCAGCTCATTCTTTCTTGGGATCCGGTCATCTAATGTTAGAAACTCAGACAGAACAAGATCTTCTTAGGCAATCAGATCCTATGGAATTCTGGCCTACCTGGAAATTGTACCTTCCTCTGATCCCATATATTATATATGAATCGATTCGTTCTATTAGATCCGGCTCAATTTCCTCTTTAGGATTTGGAACAATTGCTTCCGCTAATCCGGAAATTCATCTTGGAGGACTTGTAGGAGAATCCAAATATCAAATCTTACAAAAACTGGCCCCTCGACATGTATTAAAATTCTTTTTAGTTCCGAAAGGTTCCAAGGACACGAATTCTATTTTAGAAAAAATGAATTCTTTTGGATTGGAATTTCCGATCATACTCAAACCTGATTCAGGACAAAGAGGGCAAGGAGTCAGAAAAGTCCAAAATTTAAAACATTTGGAAGAATGTTTGCTGGAATCGAATGTGGATCTTATTGTCCAAGAGTATCACCCCGGCCCATTCGAAGTCGGAGTTTTTTATTATAGATATCCGAATGAATCTAAAGGTAGGATATTTTCCATCACCAGAAAAGTATTTCCTAAGATAACCGGAAACGGAATATCAACTCTTTCTCAATTAGTGGAAAACCACCCCAGATTCAGAATACAGAAAGAAACGTTTCAAAAAAGATTTTCCGAAACTTGGGAGAAAATCCCTAAATTAGGAGAGATCATTTGCCTTTCGGAAGCTGGAAACCATTGCCAGGGGACTTTATTTTTAGACGGTTCCGAATGGATCACTCCAGAATTAGAAAATAAGATCCATGAAATCTCTTCTTCCTTTAAAGGTTTTTATTTTGGTAGATATGATATTCGATTCAGTTCTCTTAAAGATTTTTTAGAAGGAAAGGATCTGCATATAGTGGAATTGAACGGAGTTACTTCCGAATCCACGAATATATACGACCCAAGGTTTTCGTTCAAAGAAAGATATTCCATACTATTTTCACAGTGGAAGATACTATTTCAAATTTCCAGACAATCCAGAACAAAGGGCGCCGGTCTTTTCTCCATCCTAAAGGCCTTGTATATTTTTTATTTCGGAGACAGGATCGTGTCCGATCTTTCCAGTTGAGGCTTGCAATTTTTTCCGTAATATGAAAGGTTTATCCCTGCTCTAAATATTTAAACTTCTCAAATCCCGGAGAATTTTATGAAACAAAAGCTAATTCAGCTTATTTATCTGATCTTCGGAGATCCCAAAAAGAACTCCTTAGAGCATAGATTATTCAACGCGATTTCCTTGGTAAACGGAAGTTTAAATATCCTAGGTTCCATATTCGAAGAGACAACCGAATATTCTCACCGTGTAATTTTTCTAAATTTGATCTCCGGTATCATTCTACTTATCATGTATTATTTTTCCAGATTTAAGAACATTTATTACGTTCTATTCTGGCCTTTAAATCTGACTATACTTGTATATTTATCTTCTCTTTGGTTTCTACATGGAGGTTCTAATGGAGGAAACCATTATTATTTCATCCCCGCTCTGGTAATCGCTACTATTCTTTTAAAAAATCATAATATCCTTTTCATCTATGGATTTTATGCGTTTGTCACCGGTTCCTTGTATATATTCGAATATTTTTATCCGAATTTTATAGTTCCTCAAAAGGACAGAGATACGGAATATATGGACCTAGGTGGAAACTATATCTTTGTCCAGATCCTAACAGGTATACTTATCTTCATACTCAGCAGGAACTTGAATATAGAGAGAAAAAAATCGGATAACCTGCTTCGGAATATTCTACCCGAATCTATTGCGGACGAATTAAAAATGAACGATACCGTCCAGCCAAAACGTTATGATAGTGTTACCGTATTATTCACCGATATGGCGGGGTTTACTCAGATCGCGGAAAAAATGAGTCCGGAGGAGCTAGTGAAGGAACTCCACTTCTTCTTTGCGGAATTCGATAAGATCGCAAAAAAATACGGCTTAGAGAAGATCAAAACGATCGGAGACGCATATATGGCTGTAGCAGGACTTCCTACGCCAAATAATACCCACGCTAGAGACACTGTTTTCTGCGGATTGGAATTCCAACAATTCATGAAAAAGCAAAAGTTAGAAAGACAGAACCAAGGCCTTCCTACCTGGGAACTACGTTTGGGCATCCATACCGGAAGTGTAGTGGCAGGAGTGATCGGAACCGAAAAATTCGCTTACGATATTTGGGGAGACACCGTCAATACTGCAAGCCGTATGGAAAGTTCCGGGCTCGCTGGCGAGGTGAATATCTCCTTAGATACCTTCCATTTTGTGAGAGAAGATTTCATCTGCGAGTCCAGAGGATTGATAAAAGCTAAGAACAAGGGAGAGATCGAAATGTTTTTGGTGAAGGAAGCCAGAGAAGTATAATAGGTTCTTGACCTAAGGGTCCCAGGAAAGAATTTGAACCAGTCAGATTTTCTTTCCCATGAATTTTAATAGTTTTGGATTTTTCATATTCCTATTAATTACCTTTACTCTTTACTATCTTCCTTTCCTAAAAAGATTCCAACTTCTGACAGTAGTCGCCGCAAGTTTTTATTTTTACGCATATACAGATCCTTGGTTACTAATTCTACTCTTGTTCTCTATCTTTTGGAATGCGAGTATCGTATATCTGATCCAGACCCCGGACTTTAAATCTAAAAAAGCGGTCTTAGCGTTGGGAGTAGTCCTAAACCTAAGCGTATTATTCTTCTTTAAATATAGCGGGTTATTCGCCAAAACTTTCTTAGGAAGTTCAGGCTCCTCGGATCTACATTGGATCTTTTTGATCCCGCTTCCGATCGGTATTTCTTTTTATACCTTTCATGGGATCAGTATGGTGGTGGACTTTTATCGAATTGGTCCCGAAATTTTCAAGGAGAAGGTTCCCTACCCTAAACTGATCTTACAATCTTCTCTCTATATCAATTTTTTCCCTCAGTTGGTAGCTGGGCCTATCGTTAAGGCAAAAGAATTTTTTCCTCAGATCAAAACAAAAAACTTCAAGGATATTCCTTGGATCCAAGCTGCGAAGATCTTAATACTTGGATATTTTCTAAAAACAGTGATCGCAGATAATCTGAATGATCTTACATTCGTTATCGATTTTCCTTATAATGCTCATCATTCTACTCTTACATTAGTACTTTTGATTTTCGGGTATTCTGCTCAGATATTTGCGGACTTTGCCGGATATTCTTTGATCGCGATCGGAACTGCATTCTTATTCGGCTATAAACTTCCGACCAATTTCAATTTTCCTTATATATCCTCTAACTTTTCGGAGTTTTGGAGAAGATGGCATATTTCTCTTTCTACTTGGCTCAGGGATTATTTATATATTCCTCTAGGAGGAAATAGAAAAGGAAATTTCCGGACTTATATAAATCTATTCTTAGTCATGGCCTTGGGCGGACTTTGGCATGGAGCAGAATGGAGATATATGGTTTGGGGAATCGGTCATGGACTTCTATTATTGATAGAAAGATTTCTAGATCAGAATTTTCCATTTAAATTACCCGAGAATCGTTTCTTCTCCTTTATAAAAACCGGATTTGTGTTCTTAAGTGTTTCTCTTTTGTGGTTACTATTCCGTTTGCCTGATTTCGAAACCGCAGTTAAATATTTAAAATTATTAGGAACAAATCTAAGTTTAGGAACCGACTGGGAACTTTGTACATTCTTAATATTCTTTTCTATTCCCGTCTTCTTTTATCATTTTTATGGCTGGTATAAGGAGAAGTATCCGGAAGAAACAATGGAGAAGGTCTCGAATATAGGTTATGCATTTCTTCTATTTCTGATCGTTTTGAACAAAGGGCCTTCTGCCGCATTTATCTATTTTCAGTTTTAACTATGAAATTTTTTGTCCGACTTATTATATTCTTTCTCATCTTTCTAGGATTGTATTCCGGTTTCGTATATTTTCTTTCTCCTCAGAAAATACCGAAACAGAGTTGGTGGCAGCATAATAGAGTTCGAGTAGAAAGTTTTTTGACCGAAGGAAAAGATTCTAGATTCGTGATCGTTGGATCTTCCATGTCAGATAGAATGTTGCCTAAGCCAAACTCAGGTTGGTTTAATCTTTCATTAGTGGGAGAAGGTGCTCTAACAGGATTATCTATATTAAAAAATTCAGATATTTCTCCCAAATTCGTTCTGATCGAAGTTAATCAACTTTCCGTAAAGGAAAATGAAAAATTCTCCCGAGATAATACTGAGCCATTTTTTGTTTTTACTAGAAGAAATTTCCCTGTTCTTAGATCCGAAAAACAACCTTTGAATTATGCGGTAGGGTTTGTGATCCAATTTACGGATCGTTTTTTTGCAGCAGAAGCAAAGCCCAATCCAAAAGAAGAAAAGGAAGCTCTCGAAATTTCCAAACGATTAAAAGAAGAACATCTACAGGAAGTAAAACGTTGGTACGGCGCTGCGGTAGAACAGAAAAAGTTAAATGATAGAATGGCCTACCTTTCTTCCGTTCTGAAAGAATTGGAAGCTAAAGGAGTCCGACCAATATTTTTCGAAATGCCAATGCATCCTGAAATTTTGGTCTCAGCGAAAGAAACCAGGACAAGAGAGACTGTTTTGAAAAACTTTCCTCCTTCTCAATACCTTTGGTTTATTGATCATAAAGACATCTATGAAGATAGCGATGCTCTTCATCTTGCCTATCCGGAAGCGGATAGATTCTTGTCCAAATTGAAAGAATACGCGGAATCCTTGTAGTAAGGGAGTTCCTACCACTCCCGGAACCAGATTTTTGTCTCAGAATTTGAGCATAGGCGAATATTCCTGGATTCGAGTTATATTAAACATTTTATTCAATATAACAGATTTTTCTACTATCCAAGAAGACTGGATTTGAAAATCCTTGGACTAGTTTAATTCCGACTATAGGTGAATCAATGAATCGAATATTATATCTCATATTACTTACCCTTCTTCCTTTTTTTATAAATTGCGGAAAGAAAGAAGCCCCCAATCTTCCCGGCGATAGAAAAAATCTGAAGATCGGGATTTGTCCCGGGCCTTATGGGGATCTTTTGAAAGAAGGTGTTTTCCCCGACTTGGAGAAGAAAGGATACAAGATAGAGATCGTTCAGTTCAGTGATTATATCCAGCCGAATCTAGCGTTGGCTTCCGGGGATATAGATGCGAACTTGTTCCAACATCTTCCTTATTTGAAAAAATTTACCGCGGATAAAAATCTAAAGTTAAGCGCCATCATCAATATTCCTACGGCACCCATGTCGGTGTTTGCGGGGAAAACTAAAAACCCTAAGGATATAAAAGAGAAGGCGTCGATCGCCCTTCCGAACGATCCAACGAACTTGTTAAGAGCTTTAAAACTTTTTCAAGAATTAGGTTTTATTAAAGTAAATCCGGATGCACTTCCTACCAAGGCTTCTTTAAACGATATTACCGAAAATAAAAAGCAGATCCAATTCTTACCTTTAGAAGCGGCTCAACTTCCTAGATCTTTAGAAAGTACAGACTTTTCCGCGATCAACGGAAATTTCGCACTCGCATCAGGTTTGGATCTGACAAAAGCAGTGATCCTAGAAAAGCTGGCAGAAGAACATAAAAACATAATAGTAGTTCGTGAGACGGAAAAAGACAGTGTATTTGCTAAAGATATAGTCGAAGCGGTAAAATCCGAAAACTTCGAAACTATTGTAGATAAAGACTTTAAAGGATTCCAAAAGCCGGAATGGTTCGGGAAGCGGAAGTAAAAGAAAACCCAGGAATTATATTAGAATTTCGGAACGTTTTTAAAACGTTTCCGAATTCTACACATCCTTCTATTGAGGACATTTCCTTAAAGATAGATAAGGGAGAAATTTTCGGCATCATAGGAACTACCGGAGCCGGAAAAAGTACCTTACTTAGATTTGCAAATTTGCTGGAAATACCCGACTCAGGGCAGGTATTTTTCCAATCCGCAGATATCTCTCATTTAAATGGAGAAGAACTTAGGCATCATAGATCCAAAGTCGGAATGGTTTTCCAACAATCTCATTTGATATTAAATAAGAAAGTTTTCGATAATATCGCACTTCCATTAAAAGCGGCAGGTTGGAAAAAAGAAAAGATCCGTGAAAGAGTGATCGAACTTCTTTCCTTGATAGGACTCGAAGATAAGATAGATTCTTATCCGAACCAACTTAGTGGCGGACAAAAACAAAGAGTAGGAATCGCGAGAGCGATCGCAAATCATCCGACTCTACTCTTATGCGATGAACCAACTTCCGCCCTGGATCCGGAAACCACTCGTTCTATTTTAGGACTTTTAAGAGACATTCATAAAAAATTCTCTATAACAATACTTATCGTAACTCACGAAATGAATGTGGTAAGAGAGATCTGCAATTCCGTAGCGGTATTAGAAAAAGGTAAATTGATCGAAACAGGTTCCGTTTATTCCCTATTCGCGGACCCTTCTCAAGAAATTACTAAAAAACTTACAGGACACGCTTTCACAAATTCTATTCCGGAAGAAACCTTGGCAAGAACGGAAGGAAGAATACTTAGAGTTGTATTGAAAAATGAGATCGCTACCGAACCTATACTTGGGAAAGTGATCCGCGCCACAAACCATGTCCCAAATATTATCCACAGTAAAATTGAATATATTTCAGGGAAACCGATCGGAGTTTTTTATCTGGAAACCGATCCGGCGGATAATAGTACGGACACTATCAGATCCGCATTCGTAAGATATGGAGCCACCGTGGAGGAAATTTTCAGATGAATCTTTCCAAATGGATAGAATTATATCCGGAACTAGTCAATGCATTCGGACAAACATTCCTAATGCTTGGGATCTCATTATCTTCCGCTTTGGTATTCGGAATTCCTCTGGGATTTTTGATCTACCTTACTGATAAAAAACTATTTATACCAAACAGATTCTTCCACGCGGTACTCGGGATATTGGCCAACTTAATCCGCTCCATTCCATTCGTGATCTTACTCGTGGCACTAATCCCTCTCACTCAATCCTTAGTAGGAACTACAATCGGCCCGCTTGCGGCCTCAGTTCCGCTTTCTGTGGCAGCGATCCCGTTTTTAGCCAGACTAGTCGAAACATCTCTAAGAGAAATTCCGGAAGGAGTTTTAGAAGCTGCAGTCTCTACAGGGGCAAAACTCAATTTAATTATCAGAGAAGTTTTGATACCGGAAGCAATGCCGGGAATCTATTCCGCTATTACGGTTACAACCATCAGCTTATTAGGGTATTCTGCAATGGCAGGGATTGTAGGTGGAGGAGGAATTGGAGATCTTGCGATCAGATTCGGTTATTACAGATACGAAGACGATATCATGTTCGCAACAGTTTTTGTTCTGATCGCTTTAGTCCAAACATTCCAATGGATCGGAGATATAACCCGTAAAAGAAGTGATAAAAGGATCTCTCATTAGTTCTTAAAAAGAAGAATATACCGTCCCAAGGTAAAAAGAATCCGCAAGCAAACCTGCGGATCAAATGTGTGGTGTTTCATATTCAAAAAATTTAATTATCAAATGCGCCTAAGGAAATCCATTCACTCCCTTCTTTTTTATATCTCAAAACCCCTTTTAAAGGAATGATCTGCCCGCTTTTTGCATCATACCAACGAGAAGAAGAAAGGTTTGCCAACAATGAGAAATGTAATAACTTCTCTGTTCCGGATTTGTTTGCCGAATTTTGCATCACCCAACCGACATACTCCCTATGATATCTTCCTTCTTGGGCATGATGAACATAGTTACGAAGATCTTCCTTTAATTTTACTTTAGCGGAGAAGGGAACGTACAGCAAATCCTTACTTCCTGAGGAAAAAGATTCCTTAACGGAAATCGCTTTTTCTGCATGTATATCTTCTACGGTTCCAAATAAGGAGAGTCCTTTTTCCAGATCCGTTTTACATCTGGAATCGCTAATCTCAGTTCCGCAAAATACAAAAGAAAAAAATGAAATCGAAAGAATTCCTGTAAACAAACCAAATCGGATCATATTCATATTCCCTAATGTTTCCCCGGAACCAGAACGGAGTTCCTTCTCTCATACATGATATAAGCTTCCAATGCGATCATCTTAGGATCGTCGTAAGCCAAAGGTTTACCTTGGAGAGGATTTTGGATACACCAGTTAATCATCTCCCTTAATGTGGAGACTTTTCCGATTTGTTTTTGGAATTTCGGATATGTTTCAGGATGTGTATTGGTGGCATTCGGATGACACATAGCACATTGTACTGTATTTCCTCCCAATTCAGGCCCATGGAAAAGTTTTTCTCCTCTAACCACCGTTTCCATAAATGCCGCATTCCATTTGTCTTCGTTGGATTTATCCCAGTCATCTCCGAAAACCAAAGACACCGTTCCGAAAATCAGAAATAAAACGGAAGTGCAGATCCCGAATAAAATTTTAGATTTAGATCTATTTCTAAAAGTATACCGATCGTCCATAAGATTCTCCTAATAATGCGTTTGAGGTAGAATTCTAGATTCTGGCTTTTGATAAGTCGAATCTACCGGATGCCCAGCGGATTCGTCGTATTTTACGATCCTATCCTTATTCTCCCAAAGTTTATAATGCATTTCCTCTCTTGCATTATCCATGTTTACGAAGGCCCAGCCGGTTCCGTCCCTCTCATGGAACGGATCCTGGCGGTTCATAAAGACTGTCATCTTAGGAATATAATGTGGCGACTGAGTATAACTCTCCGGATAAGGCCAAGGCCAAGCAGTGGACATCAATGCATAGAAACTTATATTCTTGATTTGGTTGTATAAAACTTGGTGAACATGTCCGTGAAATACCGTCACGTTATCAAATTTACTTAGGACCGATTGGATCTTCTCCGCGTCGTCCGTCCAAAAATTCCAAGGTTTATAAATTTTATATAATGGAGAATGAGAAAGAACCACTAAAGGAGTCCCACTTTTAATATTCTCCAGATCCTTTTTCAACCAGGCGATCTGATCATCACCCACCATAAAAGGAGAACCGTTCGGATTATCCAAACGGGCCATCTCGTTCATTCTTTCTTCAGGGGTTTTCCAACGTTTGATCCAAGTGTCATAGGTAAGAATACTATTCAGGACTACAAAATGAACTCCCTTATGATCGAAGGAATAATTGAGTTTGCTGATCTTATCCTGCCAATAATTCCCCATATCCAAGTAATAATCATGTTCTCCGATCACGTATTTTACCGGAACTTTAAGCTTGGATAGAAGTTCCATACCATGATCTAGCTCTTCTCTTTTTCCTAACTGAGCCAGATCCCCGCCGAATACAACAAAGTCAGGCCTAGGAAACATTAGGTTCACTGTTTCAATTGCCTTATTCAGACCCGTATCAAAATTCCGAACGAAATTCGTTCCTTTAATATGTGTTAGGTGAGGATCCGATATAAATGCAAAGGTAAATTTTTCATGAGTGCCCTTTCCTCTTCCCCCGCAGGCAATCTCCACTAAACTCATCGGAACAATACTCGCGGCGAGTAGACCCCCCGTTCTGCGCAAAAAATCCTTCCTGCTCAGTTTACCTTCTTCCATAACTCTCCTCCTCGTCGGAATATTTCCGATCCTCAATCATTTTGGCATGCTAGGCAAAACCGGACTTGTTAAGGATTTTAGAAAAGATATAAGATCAGCTTTCTCTTGGCCGGTTAATCCCAAGGGACGAATACCGCTGCTTAAAAAAGGATTTGGTTCTCCGCCTCTATCATACAGATCGATGACCTGTTCTAGGCTTGTTAAACTCCCATCATGCATATAAGGAGAAGTTAATGCGATATTCCTAAGCCCCGGAGTTTTGAACGCTCCCAGGTCTTCACTGATTCCAGTAACCGCAAATCTACCCAGCTCGGAAGATTCTATATTAGTAAGTATTTCTTCGTCAGAAGTGGGACTGTTTTTAGATTCGGCTTTTTTTTGGAGGATCTCTTCTAACTTGGGTTGTATTCTTTTAAAACCCACTCCCAGATTATGGAATTTATCATCTATAAAAATCGCGTATGTTTCACCTATCGTATGGCAATCTTGGCATCTCGCCTTGCCCATATACAAATTTAAACCGCGGATCGCGGACTCGGATAATACCTTCTCTTCTTTTCCGAATCTATAACGATCAAAAGGAGAATTTCCTGAAATGATCGTTCTTTCAAAAGATGCAATTGCCATGGCAACATGATCTATCTTGATAGAATCCGATTCGACTCCGAACACAGTCTTAAACTTCGAAGTATAATCCGGATCCGATTTTACGATCTTTATAAGGTCATCATGACTGGAAAGACCATGCTCCACAGGATTTAAGAGAGGATCTTTGGACTGGCCTTCTAAATCGTTTCTTCTTCCGTCCCAGAATTGTGTTTTATAATAGACTGCATTCAATACTGTAGGCGCATTTCTAGTTCCGGTAAGATTTTTGATACCCTTAGATACCTTAAGTTTATCCACAAATGCCTGTTCAGGTTTATGACAGGTAGCGCAAGATACGGTTCCATCGGCGCTAAATCGTTTATCAGAATATAATTTTGCACCTAACGATACTTTATCGTTAGATTGAGGATTATTTTTAGGGACAGGTACGTCGGGTAATCCTAAAATCCCACTGGGAATATAGGTAAGCTCAGTTAGGTCTGTGTCTTTTTTCTTCTGGGAATCACAACCTATACAATAAAAAACGAATATAAGAAATATATATCCTAAAAACTTGGAATCGATTCGTGAAGATGTAATAACTTTCATT
Source organism: Leptospira selangorensis (assembly GCF_004769405.1). Lineage (NCBI taxonomy): Bacteria > Pseudomonadati > Spirochaetota > Leptospiria > Leptospirales > Leptospiraceae > Leptospira > Leptospira selangorensis. The sequence continues at coordinate 35,427 of NZ_RQES01000018.1, read as the reverse complement.
CAACATCGCCGACAAAATTTTCGCTTAGAATAGTTCTAGAATTAAAATAGGTCAAGGCCTGGAGAAAGAAAAAGTTAGATTATTAGAATTTTTTTATCCTTCAATTTGAGAGTAAGTTTCAAAAATCATTAATAAGTTAAAACATTCGTTTTATTTAAAGTATGTTTTAAGATGAAAGACTAAACATACTTACAGTATTTCTATTTCTTTTCCGATCCTATTGGCTTTATCTCTTTTAAAAGTTTCGCCAATTGTTTTGCAGTATGAGAAGCCCATTCAGGATTTAGATTATCTTCTTCACCGATTACGATGTCCTTTTTCCAATAAAGCCATCTTGTCTCTCCGGATCTTCTCCAACCTATTACAGTCGCCTTTTTTCCTGGAGGCAAATTAGGAAAATATAAAACTCTTTTACTCTGATCGGTATATACAGGCATAATGGAATTGATATCCTTGAAAATCAGAAGAAAGATCGGCCTATCTTCTAAATTCTTTTTCAGGACCTCTTCCTCAAGAACATTCAAATAAAGAGGAATGATTGGAGAAAAATTCAAGAACCGGTCACAATTAATCCAACCGAAATTATAAAGAGTAAAACCTTCTTTTTCATTCAGCAAGATAGGTCCTTCGCTTTCAGAGGACGGACTCTTTGACTGTGCTTTTTCTTTGGTCGGAGAAATAGAAATGTCGGAATTCCAACTAAGGCTATCGTTTGTCCAATCTAGACTTCCATCCTCTTTCTTTTTCCCATAAAAAATCTCATACCCTGGTTCCGGAGGATTTTTAAATTCTACACGCAAAGGGCTTCTCTTATTAATTTTTGCTTTCTGACCTTCGGACGAATAAACTTCTAAGCGGATCATTCCCTTGGTCTCGATAGATTTTTCTCCGCTTGTAGTACTTAAACCGGAAAGCAAAATATCTGCGTTAGAATAATATTCTGAAAGTTCTACTCGAACTTCTCCTAATAATGGTTTTCCATTTTCTCCGAGTAGAGAGCCCGAAGGAAAATGAATGATAGTTCCTTCTTCTCCATTTACTTGAGAATTCGTACCTGCATGTATGAAAAAAACCTGAGTTTCTTTATAACGGGAAGAAAAGAGAAAGTCGTCCCGGTCTTTCTTAAAAATTTTCTGAAAGCTGGAACAATTCAGTACGAGTATGGATAAGTATATTAGGCAAAATATTTTTTTGATCATGGATTCAAAACTTCCGTCTTGAAATCTATACCAAGTCTGCCAATCATGCGGACAAAATTATCTAAAATTTATTTTTAGAAATCTACTTTATGTTTAGTCGGAACTCCTTCATCCATTTAGGAACTCCAACACGCGGCTTCCTACTTCCGCTAAGCTTTTCCACACAAAATACTGGTCTTCTCCCTAACCAATTATACAATCTAAGGACCTTTTTCCCTCTTCTCCGTTAAAACCGAAGGATTTATCCGTTATTACGGATATAATGTCCATTATGTCAAATTCAGCAGTTCTGCAAAAAGAAACCAGTAAGATCCACCAAGAAGTAATCGAAGCAAACAATAAGTATGTTTCCGAGTTCGGTAAAAAGGGAGAATTAGCCCTTCCCCCTGCCAGAAGTTTTACGATCCTCACATGTATGGATGCTCGTTTGGATCCGGCAAAATACGCCGGACTTTCCGAAGGAGATGCTCATGTAATCCGCAATGCAGGCGGAAGAGCAAGCGACGACGCGATCCGTTCATTGATCATTTCTCATAAACTTTTAGGCACAAAAGAATTTTTCGTGATCCATCACTCTGATTGTGGAATGGAATTATTCAATGATCAGATCATCCGAAATTTATTAGCGAAAAGTTTGAAAACTGCAACTGTAGATGCAAACGGTTGGAGAAACTTGGAAGAATCCGGAGGATCAGACGAAGCAAAATATATCCCATTCTTAACTTTTGAAAATTTGGAAAAGAGCGTGGTAGACGATGTAAAAAGGATCAGAAACCATCCTTTGATCCCTAAGGACATCCCCGTTTATGGATACTTCTACGATGTGAAAACAGGAAAACTTGTGGAAGTGCAAGAAGCGACCAAAATCGGAAGAGCTTCTTGATCCTTGGAAAAATCAACCGGAAGAAAAATTAGATCCTTAATTTCTAATATTCTCTTCCGGTTTTTATTTTAGATCCTGATAGAATATCCGAAAGACCAGATAATACTATGAAGCGGGATCTTTTGTTCTAAGTGTTTATTCACAAGAGCCTGCTTTACATTAGGATCTAATCCGGAATTTTGGATGGAACTTAAGATAAAATCATTCACAAATCCATAACCCTTCGAAGGATCTATTGTTAATCCATCATTAGAATTTCCTGTTAATGGGCCTACCCAAGTCGCTCCTGGAACTGTCCCAACCGTTTGGCCTCCCACAGTATTTGGATAATAATAATTATTATCTATCATATAAGTATTCGGTCTGTAAACGTCAGTGAGTGAAAAAGAGAACCCTAAATACTTTACGGTTATCTTATAGTCTATATTCTTAAATCCGGACCTTCTATCTATATTATCATTATAGTATTGGTATCCAAAATCGATCCCTGGTTGGATCTTAAAATTTTCAGTGATCTCATATTCATGAAATACGGAGAATCTATGAAAAGTTGTACCATTAAACGCGTTCGTAGGATACCCGGACTCCAGGTCCTTCTCCCCTGCAATACTTGAGCCGCCAATTCTTTCCGAAGTCACTCTCACATTATAAGTATAAGTGGGATGAATATATTTCAGAACAGGTAATGCCCAACCAAAAGTAAAAAGTCCTAAAGCAAAACTCGGCTGATTATTCGCATAATAGATCCAACCTGCATTCCAATCTCCCAAACGATTTGTAGACCATTTATAGTTGAGAAGAGTGGCAAGACCTTCTCTCAATCCGTTAGGCTCCTTTCTCAATCTGTTCGTATTCGGATCTTCCGCAACCTTGTCCAGATCGACTCCTGGTCCGTACGGATGTGATTGAAATACTCCGTCCACGTCCCTATTGGTTCTCCCGGTCAAAGGCGAATAATCTCTGATGATCAGTTGTAAACCTTCTACAGGAGTTGGGATATTTACCATTGTATCTAGGATCAAAGACTTAGGTACTTCTGAATAATGAAGATCTCCTCTTCTATCAAAAGCATTTCCGAATAAACTATTACCATTGATGAACACATCGTTGGTCAAAGATTGGGTCCAGATCAGATCATAATTTCTTTTGGAAGGGGCCGGTTTTTGTTCCTTCAATTCTTGGACATTGTTTTCGGCCTGGACACTTGCAATCTCTGATTTAGGAATCCGGACCGGAATAGAATCTTCCAAACTAAAGATATAATATTCTTCCGCTTCCTTCTCCAGTTTCAGATTTTTCAGAACTTTCCCTGATTTCAGCCTTACCTCATCTCCAAAAAGAGGAGAGATGAAAAAGAAAGAAAACAGCAAAATCGGCAAATATTGGTAGGTTTTCTGAATCGACCTAAGTATTTTCATAGGAGTCTCCTTAGTCCCCGTTCGCACTATCTTTGAATTTTAAGGCGAAACAGGGCTATTCCCATTAGTTCAATAATATTTGAACTATAAAACTTAGAAAGTGCTTGTCAATCTTTTGTTCAAATATTATTGAACTTTATAAGGAGTATTGGAAAAAAAATTCCGATGTCTAAACAACCAACTCATCCCAATCTAGATCAGATAGAATTGAACTCTATATTCGAAGCAGTAAGTGATCCGATCCGGAGGAAGATACTATTGGATCTTTCGGAGAAAGGTGAATCCAATTGTTCTACCTTTCTAGTCTATGCCCCCAAAACAAATCTTTCGTACCATATGGGAAAATTAAGGGAAGCTGGGATGATCTTCACCAGATACGAAGGAACTCAGAGATTTTCCATCATCCGTCAAGACGACCTGGAGAAAAAATTCCCAGGCCTACTCGACACGATCTTAAAAAGTGCAAGGATAGAGAGCGCTCAAGAAGAAGTTTCCGGGATCAAAGTCTAACGCGAAACTCAACCTTTCATTAATAGTAAACCTTGTGCTACGCTGACCACAGGTTTATATCCTAATTCTTTTTTAGCCTTATCTATACGGATCGTACATTCTTTTCCCATAATATCAACCGGGAATCTCATCATCGGAGGTTCTTTACGAATTCCGAATATTCTCCATATCCCTTCCACGACCATCGCTAAAAACCCAGCAAGTGCAGAGGGAACAGAAGCCTGAGGAAGTGAAATCCCTTGGGTTTGCATCATCTCTGTTAGAAATGTTTTTACAGTTTTATCCTCGTCATCCGTGATGAAGTAGATTTGCCCCGGCACACCCTTAGTTAAAGCAAGTTCCGTTGCATGAACCAGATTCGGAATACAGGTTACAGAAGTTTTGGCTTTTCCCCCATCCAACCACATAAATTTTCCTTCGGCCACCATCTTCTTAAGAACAGGAAGAACAGATGTATCTCCCGGACCCCAAACTAGTCTTGGCCTTAGGGCGATTGTTTCAAAACCGGGACGATTTGCGGAGACTACCCTTCTTTCCGCCTCTCCTTTACTACGACTATAATAGTAAGGAGTTTTTTTGGGATAAGGATAAGTCTCATCTATTTGGATCATATCCTGTCCATAAAATAGCGCCGCCTCTGTTCCCATATGTATAAATCTTTTAACACCTGCTTTCTGAGAAGCCTCTAATAAACGAGTTGTTCCTTCGACATTTCCTTTCCAAAAATCTTGGTAATTTCCCCATGGACCTACAAACGCCGCGCAATGAATTACAATATCTATTCCGGTTAAGTCTTGTGAACTGATAGATTCTAAACTTCCACTTACTATTTCAAAACCTTGTTGAGTTAAAGTAGAATCTGTCTTTGGAGATCTGGATAATACTTTTACCTTATGTTTTTCTTTTAAATGGCGAGCAATTGCTCCGCCCACAAATCCGGAAGCTCCGGTAATAAATAAATTCATATCTTCTCCAAGATCCAATTCTCAAATGGAAAGTTTAGGAAGTATACTAGAAAACCTGAAAGTCGTTGACCTTTTGAATTTTAAAAAGAGAATCTAACTTATTCTTTTAGGTGCAGAAGAATATGGATCTTTTTCAAAAATATAATATTTTCGTTCTATTAAATTTATTCTTAATTCCGAGCTTACAAGCCTCAGAGGAAATCCCGAAGAACGGACCTTCTGAAAACAAAAAACAAAAATTCGAATTATTATTAAAGAGACAAACCTATAGTTTTATTCCTTATAATTTCACTTCTTATTCGGAAAAAACGGATCCGAAAGAATCGATAGAAACAAGCCATTTGCAACAAAACCAAAAAGTATTGGTTCCTGCAGTTTTCAGTTACGAAAATTATGAAAAAAATTACCGAGCAGAGATCTCTTATTACGAAGTGGAATTGGTAAATCCGAATTCGAATGTGATCCGATCCAATTCTAGCGGCCTATCTGCGGAGAGATTTTATTATTCTCCTTTGGCAAGATCAGAGTTTGAAGCGAATTTTTATAAGATCATCTCTCCCGCTCAAAACTGGAATTTATATTTAGGCGGAGGACTTCGTAATATCAATAAGTACACCTACGGCAAATACATGTTAGACGGTGCTTTCCAGGAATATTTTTATACGTACGGCCCTCAGGTTTCTATCCAATCTTCTTATCAATTTATGGAAAATTTTACGGCAAATTTAAGTTTAGATGTGTTTTATACGGAAGGGACTAGATTTTTCAAAACTCCTATGATTTCTACGGATACATTGGTTTTTACCAATGGAAGCGCGGGGACCAGAGGGATTTTTAGAGGTTATGAATCTGAAATTTCTCTCCAATATAAATTTCATGAGAATATGAGATTTCATTTGGGGTATAACCAAATTTATTCCTATTTCAGCTATTTGCATTTTGACCAATTGAATCTTTATTATAATATATCTTCACCTTCCTCTATCTCTATTAGTAATGGCTCCAGATCAGGGAACTATGAGATTTTAAGAGGATTCTTCTTAGGGTTTTCAGTCTTTTTTTAAAAATATTCTTATACAATTTTCTATACAGAGTTCAGGCGGAGAATAAACTGGAGACCAGAGATTAGAATGAGGTCATCTATCTTTCATTTACTATTTCTCTTGGTTTTTATGGGTTGTTCTCAAAAAGCCGAGGTCTATTCCCCACAAGCAAAAGATGGAATTCTAGATCTGAGAAATTGGGACAGAGATCGTTTCTACACGGTTGCTCTAGATGGAGATTGGGAATTTGCGGATGGGATTATAACTCCGGAAAATTTTACCAAAGATGGATTCATTTCCGTTCCGGGTGCATGGAACTCATTTACAAAAAACGGCAAACAACATGAAGGAGAAGGCCTCGGGACTTACAAACTCACAGTCCTACTGGATAAACCGGTAAAAGATTTGGCCTTTCAAATCGGAGATGTTTCCACAGCATTCAAACTTTTCCTAAACGGAAAACTACTGATCGAGAACGGGAAGATCGGAAATTCAAGAGAAGAAATGGTTCCTTCTTATAAACATCCGATTGTTTTAATAGATGAAGAATCCAAAGAATTAAAACTCACATTACAAATATCAAATTTTTATCATAGAACAGGAGGGCTTCGCAAATCTATTAAGATCGGAGATACCTTAGCCGTTTTCGAGGAGAAAAAAAGACAGGTCGCGCTTGGTTGGGTGGTTTTCGGTGCCACCTTCTTCATGGGTCTTTATCATTTGATCCTGTTTCTGATGAGAAGAGTGGATAAATCCGCACTTTGGTTCGGATTATTCTGCATCGATCTAAGTATCAGAGGATTTTTTACAGGATCAGTATTTATATACGAGGTTACTCCTGATTCTTTCTGGGTCTATATCCATAAATTGGATATTTTAACCTTCGTTTTGGCCCTTCCATTGTTCTCCGTTTTTCTAAAAGCGGTTTTCCCGGACGAAAAATTCCATTATTATTTTAATACTCTATTCATAGGAGTAAGCTCTATATTCTTTATCTTGGTCCTTGCGCTACCTTCTACTGAATACATGAATTATATTAGAATATTCCAATCATTTGTAGGGATAAGTATAGTTTACTTTTTTATAATGATCGCTCTTTGTATTTTTAGAAGAAGAGAAGGTGCAATCCTATTTGCAATAGGTTCCTTAATACTTTTCTTAACTACATTAAATGATATCTTGAACCAAAGTTTGATCATAAAAGCGGAATATTTGGCAAGCTGGGGACTTCTCGCATTCTTATTCTCTCAAACCGTGATGCTTTCAGTCAGATTTTCCAATGCATTCGTAAGATTGGAAGAGCTCCAAAAATCATTGGAACAAAAAGTAACCGAAAGAACCAAACAATTAGAAGAAGCAAAACATATCGCAGAAGAAGCGAATTCACTCAAAGACACGTTCCTATCTTTAGCGACTCACGATTTAAGATCTCCTATTACAACGGTAATCGGCATCTTACATTTGATCAAAAATGATTACGACCAATTGGATGATGAATCCTTATTAGAATGGGTGGATAGAGCTGAATATACATCGTCTCAATCTTTAGAGATGATCGCAACACTCCTGGATCTAAATCGACTTAAATCGGGTTCTTTTCCTTTAGACAATAGTTTGATCTATGTATATCCGGAAGTAGAAGGTGTATTAGCTAAACTTCTTCCTCAAGCAGAAGCAAAAAAGATCCGTATTATAAATAAAATCCCGGACGATGTGAAGTTAAACGTAGATCGGGCCTTATTCGCTGAAATATTTATCAACCTAGTTTCCAATTCCATTAAGTTCTGCAGAGAAAATGATACGATCAGTATAGGATTTTCTAATGAGAAGAATGATCCTGAATTTTTCGTAGAAGATACAGGGATCGGGATACCTAAGGATATGATCCCGAATCTATTTTTAACCGAGATCAAATCTACTCGATTAGGGACCAAAAACGAATCCGGAACAGGTTTAGGTCTACCTTTGGTCTATAGCATTATAAAAGCTTATAATGGAAAAATTTCAGTAGAATCCGAAGAGAAAAAAGGAAGCAAATTTACATTCTGCATTCCTAGAGTTTAAGCTTTAGAACAAATATCACAATTTTCGCAAGAATGAAAACTTGCACCGAAATATTCGTATAAAAATTCCCTTCTACATTTTTCAGACTTTAAATACATAAGCATCTGATATAGTCGATTCAAACTCGCCTTCTTTCTTTCTTCCAGAACTTTCGGGTCCGTTAAAACGTCCGGTAATTCTCCTCTTAAAACAAGAGACTTTCTTTCCAAATCTCCCGAAGTGACTCCATGTCTTTCGAAAAGATTAAGAACAGTTTGTAAACGATGATCACCTCGATTTTTATGCACAACCATTGATTGTAATTCTTCATATTCGAGGGATGATAATTTTTCTCCCACTGACTTTAAGACCCGATAGGCTCGGATCATAAAATTTTCATCCGGATTCTGCCATTCAATAAAATCCATAAGAACCGATAAATCGTCTTGGTTATAAAATAGAAGACAGTCGGAAGGGTTCCCATCCCTCCCCGCTCTACCTATTTCCTGATAATAAGATTCCAAAGAAGAAGGTAGTTCTGCATGAATGATCGTACGAATATTAGCCTTATCAACTCCCATCCCGAATGCATTCGTGGCCAAGAGTAAGGTATTTTTAGAATTTAGAAAATCGTTTTGGATCTTTCTTCTTTTATCGGGAGATAACATTCCGTGATACACTCTATACCGGATCTTCTCTATATCCAAAAGTTCTGAAAAAATTTCGATATTTTTGATCAGATTAAAGTAAACGATCGTATTTCCTTTCAGATTTTTCAGATATGAGATCAGCTCTTTCGCTTTAGAAGAAGAATCTACAAAAGTCCTAACTTCCAAATAAAGATTCGGCCTAGAAATCCCTTCGTTATAGATTTGAATATCCGATTCGGATAATCCAATCTGTTTGATTATATCCTTTTGGATCTCTTTTGTCGCTGTAGCGGTTAAAGCGATAACTCTAGGATATTTTAGGATCTTTCTGAATTCCGAAATTTTAGTATAGTCAGGTCTGAAATCATGTCCCCATTGGCTGATACAATGAGCTTCGTCTACGACCAATAAGGAAACTTTTCGAGTTTTGAATATTTCCAGGAAGGCTGATTTACGAAATCTTTCAGGAGAAACATAAAGGATTTTATATTTCCCGTTCTTTAAGTTTTCATAACGAAGATTACGTTCTTCTTTAGAAATAGATGAGTTTACGAATTCGGCATCAATTCCCAAAGATTTTAATTTGTCCACTTGGTCCTGCATAAGAGCGATCAATGGAGAAATAACAACAGTCAATTCTTCCAATGCCAAGGCAGGCAATTGGTAACATAAAGATTTGCCCATGCCGGTAGGCATGATCACAAGGCAGTTTTTACCTTCTAAAACATCTTTTATAATTTTTTCTTGGGAGGATCTGAATTCGGAGACTCCGAATTTCTTTTTTAATTCTTGTAGATCGGACATTCGGACAATTTCCTTTTTGGATCCGATCCAGTTTTTGCCAATCCGGTTTTTACATTCTTTTGGAGAATAAAAAAGCCCCCGTCTTACGACGAGGGCCTGTAAACTGTGCTACAAATTTAAAGTTATAATCTACTTAATATTGTTTCTCCATACAATAAATCGTTGCGGACCGGTTACTGATTATAGTATGCGAAACACAATAATTCTCTACAGGAGGCGGATTATTTACCGCATAGTAGAAAGTTACTGAAGTCGGACTAAGAGAAGATGAGTAATAACCGCCCGAAGGAGCTGTTCTATCTTCTCTCGGGATAATTCCACATGCCCAACCTTCTCCCCAATAGTCATATACAACTCTTCTGAAATACCCAGAATAGGAAGCTGCCGTGTAGCTAGAAAACCCGCTTGGACAACTTGCAGTCGGAGCTGTTCCGTTATCTTCCGAAGTATAATTCGTATACGCACAAGCATGCAAACTGCAACTTTGAGTTTCTATTGCTGAACCTGCACAACCTTGAGTCGGATCCAAACAAACTCTGGATCTGGACTGGGTCCCGGCACCACATTTGGTACTACAAGTTCCCCAACTAGTGAATGTTCCCCAGCCTGAAGTTCCTTCTAAAGTTTTTGCACTTAGATTTCCACTCCATGGGCTTTTGTTTCCAACGTCGTCGTAGGCTACGATACAGAAATTATACACTGTATTCTGTAATAAGCCCCCGATGATAAAGGAAACTGCCTGACCTGGAACATAGTTATTCAAATTCGGATAACGTGTATCCACTGCGGCATCACATTCTATACTATTAGTGATCGGTGAAAGAGATACCCCAATTTTGTAACTGGATACTGTCCCGACCATTCCGTCGTCCCCTACATTGTACCAATTCAATTGGATTTGATCCAAAGAAACAGCGGCAGCGGATCTACTGGAAACAGGGTCCGGATTTACACTATCTAAGTCCTTTGCGGAAATTAAGACAGAGTCAATCCCTGTTCTTGCTCCGCCATAACAGGTTCCCGCATCGTCTCTAAAGGACAATTCCAGTAAATAATTTCCTGGAATATCCGGAACGAAGGAAGCAGACAATTGGTTTCCATTGGAAATATTAGAATCCAGTAATGCAGAGCCTACCGGTCTAGAGATAAATCTCCACTGGTATGAATAATTGGATACGATTGCTCCACAAATTCCTTTATCAGGATCCGATGAATTTGTTCCATTCAAGTTCACAACCTGAGAGATCATTCTATCCAATTGATCCGGTCCTGCATCTACGATCGGAGCCTTATTACTCATACGTGTTCTTGTAGAAACTGTTCCGTTCCAACTGCTACGATTACTTACCTCATCGTATGCTCTCACACAGAAATAATATCTGGTATCTTCGGAGAGGTCGTTTACTCTAAACGTAATTGAAGATCCGGCAGTAATTCCGAATAACGCATTCGGAATGGAAACCGCTCCATCACAATCATTATCAGTATTGATCACATTCGTGGATTTACGGATATCATAAGCAGCTGCGATTCCGGTATTATTATCATCACCCACAGCGGTCCAAGTTAGATCTACTGAAGTTTCATTTACGGTAACCGCATTTAAGTTAGTGATATTTCCAGGACGAGTTAAATCAGGAGTAGCAGGAGTTGTCGCTTGAACAGTCCCTGTCCAAGAACTTCTGTTTCCATTCCAATCGAATGCACGAATACAATAATAGTATGTGCTATTCGGAGAATGTCCGTTAATATCTAATACTTCCGGTAAGCCGGAATTTTTTGGCACTAATGAATGTGCAATCGCAGGCGCAGAATCACACTGAAGATTATTAGTGATCGCAGAAGAAGCTCTTCTTACCTCATATGCCGCAGCACGACCGGAACCGCTATCATTACCAGGAGCAGTCCAACGAAGTCTTACTTGAGTGAATGTCATAGCAGTTGCAGTCAAGTCAGTGATAGAACTTGGAGCAACAGAATCCACTACTGTAACTTTCGTAGTAGCGTTATTACTTCCTACAGTTGCGGTAACTCCCGCAAGCCCAGGAGCATTCGCATGTAATGTAGAATTTGTTAAAGTTCCGACAGGAACTCCACTAACTGCATTCCCGGTAACTACCATATTCGGACGAACAAAGCGAGGTTGACCTGCAAAAGATGCAGATACTGCAAACGTAACATTTTCACCCACGTCCATTTTCAAAACAGAAGGGATCAAAGTTAAACTATCAATAGGTGGATTTGTTTCTCCATTAGGAGTGCGGTCCGCAATATTCGGGATTCCATCGTTATCGGAATCAGGAAATAGAGTAACTGGCGGAGAAGCAGCGCTATTCGGATTAAAACCGTTATCCACTTCCCAAGCATCTAGATATCCGTCATTATCCTGATCTGTTTTAAATCCCGCAGTATAAGTAGAATTTCCGGCGTCTACAGGGTATTTAAATGTGTCCGAAGTAGGATGAGAGGAATTATTTCCATAAGAATCCACAGCCAAGACCTGCATTTGGATCCCACCTGCAACCATAGCTTCATACGGGATATTTGCGCTGTACCAATTTCCTGATTCAGGAGTCATAGGAATAGCAACTAAACTATTTCCTACAGTTCCAGTAAGAAGATACACTTGCATTGGATCCCCATCCGGCTCTATAACTCTAGTTCTAACCATATAAGGTAAATAAGAACAATTCGTTTTAAAATAATAGAAGGCTCCCATTATATTCGGAGCATTATTTCCTGCAGGAGGAGTTCCTCCACCGAATACCGAAAATGTACGAGTAGTAATCGTAATTTTATCACCGTTTACAGATGTTCTTCCGGTATTCCAACCACCGGTGATCCTGCCTGAATTATTGTCTTCAGGAGTTTGGCTGATCACGAATCCCTGGGACTTCTTCTTATTTAAATTCAAAGAACTTAATTTATCCGAATCTAATGTGATCGTTACGATCACGTCTTTTTTAAATCTATAAGAAGGAGTTATTTCATACAACTGAGAAGTCGGAAAATATCCTTGTGGAAGAGAATTGGAAGGAGGTTCGTATTTAGTGATCTCAAAAGATTCTTCTCCATCCATTGCTCCTTCCGGAATGAAAACGCTAAAAAGACCGTCTGTAGATTGTATGGTGGTCCCGTTAGGTCCGGACTTTCCGCTACCTGCGAATACTCCTGCCTTTTCCAACGACAAGAATGACAAATTGGATTTTTCATCCCATCCGATAGCTTTATTTAAAATTTGACAACTCGCGAGAAAGCTTGTAACGGCTACCGCTATCCCTATCGAGCGAATTAGATTACGCATCTTAGTTCTCCTAATCTGAAATTTCACTTAACGTTCATTTTTAGATTTTGAAGAATATAACCCAAACAGATTAAGATCCGTCAACTGGAGAAAATTTTTTAACTGATTTTAGATAAAATTTGGAAAAAATTTATAAATTAGGGAACCTTCTCTAAATTTTTTTACCCCGTTTTGGATAAAATTTTTTGTAGCGCTCCCTACAAAAATTCCTACTCTTTGTTATTAAACTTTTAACCAAGAGAATAAAATGAATCTTTCAACATTTAGAAATCTTCTGATCGTCCTAGGCTCTGTGTTTACCGCAGGCTTTCTATATTTAGTACTTCCACCTTTATCACAAAACTTCGACGTGATCGGCGCGTTTTTAGGAGGATTTGTAAATCCATTCTCCAGCGCTTACGCTCTGGATATAATTTTTACCTGGCTCGTTCTCGCAGCCTGGATCGTATATGATGCGAAAACAAAAGGGATCAAGAACGGGTGGATCGCACTTCTACTCGGTGTGGTTCCAGGTGTGGCAGTAGGAGCAGCTTATTATATTTATCTGAGAGAAAAACAGAATCGTAACTGAACCACTTTTTGTTCTTTGTAGGAATTCCAATATTCGGTTTCCGCTTTAAGGGAACCGACCAATCTCCAGGGGCCCACAAAACCATTCTATCTTCTAAAATTGGTGTGGGCCAATCAACCTGAGTTTCGTATTTTGGATAATCTCATAATTTATTGAACGGTTTGAAGGAATCGTATGAACTCCAACTCTCCCATTGTTTCCATCCAAAACCTCTCCAAATCCTATTCTAACGGATTCCAAGCTTTAAAAAATATAAACTTGGATATTGAAAAAGGAGAGATCATCGCTCTTTTAGGCCCGAACGGGGCCGGAAAAACAACTCTGATCTCTATTATCTGCGGGATAGTCAATCCAACCTCCGGTTCTGTTTCCGTAGGTGGTTACGATATTATCAAAGATTACAGAAAGACCAGATCCATGATCGGTCTTGTTCCCCAAGAACTCACAGTTCACGCATTTGAATCCGTTTTGAGCACTACGAGTTTCACCAGGGGTTTATTCGGAAAATCACCTAACAAGGAATATATCGAAGAAATTCTAAAGTCCCTCTCTCTTTTGGAAAAGAAGGACCAAACGATCATGACCCTATCCGGGGGAATGAAAAGAAGGGTAATGATCGCAAAAGCATTATCACATGAACCGGCAGTTTTATTTTTAGATGAACCTACTGCAGGTGTGGATGTAGAACTCAGAAAAGATATGTGGAATGTAGTGAGAGCTCTCAGAGACAAAGGTGTCACCATTATTCTCACTACACATTATATCGAAGAGGCGGAAGAGATCGCTGATAGAGTCGGCATCATGAACAAGGGAGAATTGGTCCTTGTAGAAAAGAAAACCGAACTAATGCATAAGCTTGGGAAAAAACAGATCTTATTGGATCTTGTTTCTCCCCTCCAAAGTCTGCCGAATAATTTTAACGGTTATGAGTTGGAATTAAAGAATGAAGGGAAACAATTATTGTACACCTACGACGGTCAGGAAAAACAAACCGGTATCGCAAACTTCTTAGAACAATTGAAAAAGTCCGGAATAGAATTCAGAGACCTGAATACCACCCAAAGCAGTTTGGAAGAAATTTTCGTACAATTAGTGAAGGAACCCAAATGAATCTGAACGCAATCAAAGCCATCTATTTTTTCGAAATGGCAAGAACGAGAAGAACATTGATGCAAAGTATTGCATCACCGGTTCTTTCTACTTCTTTGTACTTTATCGTTTTCGGTTCGGCGATCGGATCCAGGATCCAAGAAGTGAACGGAGTGTCTTACGGTTCTTTTATTGTGCCCGGGCTTGTAATGCTTTCATTATTGACTGAAAGTATCTCCAATGCTTCTTTCGGGATCTATTTCCCTAAGTTTACAGGTACCATCTACGAAATTTTATCCGCCCCCGTTTCCAGTATGGAAGCTGTGATCGGTTTCGTGGGAGCTGCTGCAACCAAATCTTTGATCTTAGGTTCCATCATGCTTGCTACCGCTTCTATGTTTGTGGAAATTAAGATCGCTCATCCATTTTTGATGGTGTTCTTTCTGATACTAACCTGTGTTTCTTTCAGTCTATTCGGATTTATCATAGGAATCTGGGCGGATAATTTCGAAAAACTGCAAGTGATCCCGATGTTAGTCATCACTCCTTTAGTTTTTTTGGGTGGAAGTTTCTATTCTGCAAATATGCTTCCTCCTTTCTGGCAAACCGTAACTCTATTCAACCCGATCCTATATCTGGTCAGCGGGTTCAGATGGAGTTTTTATGAGATAGGAGATGTAAGTCTTGAAATCAGTCTAACAATGATCTCACTCTTCTTGATTTTTTGCCTATGCGTTGTAGCTTGGATGTTCAAAACTGGATATCATATTAAGAAATAACGAAGCAGTAACGAAAGCGGCCTATGATTCCTTAGGCTGCCCGTTTCCATTCGAAAAACGATCCGAATATTTTTTCAAAAGTTCCTCTACTTTCGAATTAGATTCATTAGAAGGGTTTATACGGATCGCATCCTTTAAGATAGAATCCGCCCTATCAAAATTTTTAACCGCTATATAGATCTCTGCAAGATTGATCAGATTTTTGATATGAGAAGGTTCTCTCAAACGAAGACGTTCGCTAAAATCCAAGGCCTTTCTGATCTGACCTGCTTTTCTAGCCGCAAAAGAAGCCACATATAAGATCTCGCTATCGATCGGATTCATCTTAAAATAATCTTCCGCGTATCTTGCCGCCTTTTGGTAATCTTTTAACTTCAAGAAAAGTTTTATGAAATTTTTCTTTACTTCAGGAACTCTGCTATCTAAGGCTTCGGCTTCTTCTAAATAACTAAGGGCTTCTTGTGTATCTTTATTTAAGAAGGTTTCCTTTGCGTTCCTGAGTAATTCCTTGATCCTTTGCCTTTTTTCGTCTTGAGGGATTGAATGTTTCCCATTACCGGTAAAAGATAATCGGATGAGATCGGGGGAGATTTGAATATCTCCAATCATATAGACTTACAGGGCAGATCCTATACCGTCTTTTTAAATGGAGATGCTATGGGGAAATCCATGCAGGGTGCGGGAGGCGCACTGGTTTTAGGATCCGTTTTTGAATCCATACCTACGATAATATCATCTCTGCCGTCAGATCCCACGAAGATACAATCTCCCGGTTCCAACTGGAAAGTTTTGATAAAAATGGTACCTTCTACACCTGTTGTTCCTAATTTCCGGAACATGAACTCGTTCTCTATAAAACTTGCGATCCCATCCCTGTACAAAACCGTCCAAGGATGTTCCGCATTAATATAATATAATATTCCAAGTTCATCATCCACAAGTCCTATCACAGAAGAGACCAGCATAGAGCCGTCAAAACTTTCGAATACCTTATGCAATTCGATAAATGCATTTTTTAACCATCGTTCAGGAGATTGTTTTTTGATCGTGTCCACTACCCTTGTTCTTTCAATAATGGATTCAAAAACGGATCCTAAAACCAGTGCGCCTCCCGCACCCTGCATGGATTTCCCCATAGCATCTCCATTTAAAAAGACGGTATAGGATCTGCCCTGTAAGTCTATATGATTGGAGATATTCAAATCTCCCCCGATCTCATCCTCATGTTTTCTAAAGGTGAATCTTTTCTTTTGTTTCAGAAGAAATTCTACCTTTACATTTTCTTGATTTGCTTTATTCGAACCTAAGGGTTTGATCAAAAGAGAAGTTAAAAAATAATCCGCGTCTTGTTGTTGTTTTAATTCCTGGACCTCAGTCAAGGTTTGTTCCAATTCCTTGGTCCTATCCTTTACCTTCTCTTCCAGTTCATTAGCGTATTGTTCTAATCGTTTTCTAGCGGCCTGAATGGACCTAGCCATTCTGTTAAAAGATCTTGCAATAAATCCGATCTCATCCTCTACTCTTGGGACCAATCTATATTCTAAATTTCCGGAGTTTACTTCCGTTAAACCTACTACAATTTCTTCCATCGGTTTTACGATCGCATTATGGAAGAAGAATCTAAATCCAAAACTAATAGTAACGATCATTACCAAAAGACAGATCACCATTACTAAAGATGGAGAATGTAAATATTCTCTGAAGGATTTATAAGTAAACCCCACCTCGTAAATTTTTTCACTTTGAGGATGGATCACTAAATATGCCAAATAGAACTCTGGAGTTTTTTCGTTCGCTTTATTAAACTTGGCTCCTCTATACATCCTCTCCCCCACTTCTCTTAAAGAAGTTAAGGGAAGAATAAAGGAAGATCTTACTTCTAACTCTGATTTTCCGGAAGAAATATCCTTCTCCACTTTTTTGCGAACTTGTTCAAGCACTGATTTCAAACCGATCTCTTCCGAATTCAGAAGTTTGCTCACCGCTGCCGGATCGTTTTTAGAAGGAAGATTGGAGTATTTGTTTTTTATAATATTCAGTTTTTTATTTAAAAAACGAAAGAAATTCATAAGTTCCGCATCTGAAACTTTTGTTTCTCCTTTTGATTCGTAAAAATTCTTTATCCCTTCCGAATATGCGTAAAACTCTTTAGGAGAATTGGATAAAATAACCTTAGATCTTTCCCATCTTTCTTTCGCGCTCAATGTTCCCAAAGTGGTAAGTTTTCGGGATATATTGAAAAATTTAATCTCCAAACGATCTTCCGAATCGAACCTGGAGTCTTTCTCTCCTTTTTCCAAGAGGAACTCTTTGGAATCCGGATCAAAAGAAAGAAGATATGCAAATCCCTCCGGTTTTTTGCCCTGAAACGCGGCGAGTTCGGAAGCCTGTACTTTTAATGTATCAAAAGAAGTTTCATAACCGTTTAATATCGCATATCCCACTAATTGAAACGCCAAAAGAAAAGTAGCCATGGTCACAGCTACAATCTTACTCAAAATCGTAGTCCTCTCCTTAGTTGCGTTTGCATAAATGATCAAAACAAGAAACAAGCCGGCTACAAGAGCGATATCGGTGGTATGTTGGAATACTTTTCTAGAAACTGAGCCGTCCCTACTCATTACATTCAGAATACCTGGAATGATCGTAATGGTAGAATACGCGATTGCAATATAGATGATCCATCTTCTCTCTTTTCCTCTCTCTACAATCGCTCTCCAAGTAGCGGAGGCCAAAAAAGAAAAGTTATATATTAAAATTATAATGGAAAAAATTTTATAGAACTTATGGGATTCGAAATCCCAATAATTGCTACCTATATTAAAACGATGATCCGATTGTAATGTTACTGCAATAAATGTAGCCTCTACAATTGCGAGTCCGGCATATAGAATAGAATAAACGGTTAAGCCGAACTTAACGTTTCTTGGATTCGGAAAATAAAAGAAAAATATAAAACACTGAACAAATCCCATCATAGGAGAAGGGATCGCCAGCCAACGATGAATGATCGTCCATTGATCAAAAGAGATAAATGCAATAATATAAGCTAAATGGAATAGGGTCATCGCCAGAGTGGAAAGACCCAAGTGAAATGCCGCCTTACTTCTATCCTTGATACTTAAAAAGAAGAAGGTAACGTAAATAGAAAAAAGACAGGCTAATAAAGAACCGAAAAAGTAAAAATTAAAATAGAACTGGTCCATATCGGAAGCATAAAAAGAATCTCAAAACCGGTTTCCGTCAAGAAGATTGTTTGAGAAATAGAACCGGTTATAGTTGAAGCTTTGATTAGAACGATTCCATTCGAAAGAATGACTAAGCTCCCAATCTCTCCAGCTCTGAATTTCTAGGAGAAAGACCGTGTATTCTTTTATATGCTTTGGAAAAAGCAAACGCAGAAGAATAACCCACAGTCCTTGCAATCTCTTCTAAGGTAAAATTTTCCTCTATCATCAGAGTTTTTCCCTTATCTATTCTTAATTTTGCCAAATAATCCATGGGAGTACATCCCAAAACTTCTCTAAATCGATTCGCGATAGAAGCCCTAGAAACACCGACTGCTCTGGATAATTTTTCCAATGTCCAAGGATAAGAAAGTTTTCTATGTAATGCCTCTAATGCTCTTAAAATTTTTTCGTCTTTAAATGCACTTCTCCAGCCAGGAGAATAGGAAGGATGGATCTCCAACCAGTGTCGGATTACGTAATATAAAAGAATATCGGTTAATCTTTGTAATATCAGATCGGAACCTATACCGGAATCCAATTCTTGAGAGATCAATACTTGAGTAGTGTTCAAAGGATGATGCGCTAGAACATCGGATGATTTTACTAAAATAAAATCCGGAAGTTCTAAGAAAAATGGATGCTGAGCAGTTTCAGGAACTTCATAACGAACGGAAACGAATGTGGTTAAAGGAAGTTTATCGGATCTTTTTTGTTTTTCGGACATATCCTGGAACTTGGAAATATGTAATACATTATCATCAGGGGAATATACAAGGTCATGATCCAAACCTTTTGCAACGAATAGAATATCTCCCTTTTCCAAATGGATCAGTTTTCCTTTGATCCTTGCGTAACATGAACCTTGGGAAAGAATATGGAATCCACCGCTCCTTTCACAAGGAAAACGAAATCCCCAAGGTTTATAGAGGGAAGTCCTGGCGAGTAGATCCGCCTTCCAACCCGCATTTGTCAATATTTCCGAAAGAATATCCATATTTTAAGAATAAGCTATAATATCCAAAAGTCGATTCCTTTATACTCTTGGATATGTTTTTTAGATCCTGAGACATAGCCTAATTTCAAGACATCTTGTATCATTCAAAGTTACAGGAGAATAAATCAAATGAAAATTTTTGTTTATGGCGGAGCAGGACAGATCTCCAGTTTGGTAATTTCTAAATTATTGGATTTGGGTCATGAAGTATACGCAGGAACTAGAACACCCGAAACAGGTAAAAAACTTCCGGGATTAATATGGGTATTCGCAGATGCTACCCAACCTACAAAAGGAATTGAAATTTTGGAAAAAGTGGAGAGGGCCTTCTTCATTTCCCCTCCAGGGTATACGGATCAATATTCAGTATTAAACCCTTGGTTCGAAAAAGCCAAAACTTCTTCTTTGAAAAAAGTAGTTCTAATGAGCGCAATGGGAGTGGACTTTGCTCCTCCTGAGGCTCCATTCAGAAAATTAGAGATCAGTTTGGAAAACTCTGGAGTTCCTTATACGATCCTAAGACCGAATTGGTTCATGCAAAACTTCCAAACGTATTGGCTTTCCGGAATACTAAAAGATAAGAAGATATCCTTCCCTGCAGGAAATGCAAAGACCAGCTTTATTCATACGGATGATATATCTTCTTCCGTGGTTTCCGCTCTTTTGAACGATCAATTCAATGGAAGAGGGATCACATTAACCGGAAAAGAAGCGCTCACTCATGAAGAAGTCGCTGAAAAAATTTCCAAACATACCGGTTTAAAAGTGAGTTACGCAGATATCAGCCCTGAGACGTTTAAGGCAGGTCTTTTACAAGCCGGTGTGCCGGAAGACTATGCAAGTTTTATGGTATTCATTGCTGGTGCATTGAAAGAAGGCCATTCTTCTCCCATACTAAATACCGTTCGGGAAATTACTGGAAAAGACCCTATCTCTTTTGATGAGTACGCTGAGCAAAACAAAAAGGTCTGGTTGAATTAGAACCAACTCTCTTGTTCGACCTTGATCCGATCTTCGGATCGATTAAGGTCGAGCGATTGTTATAGAACCTGAAATCACCTAATTATAAAAAGTCGAAATGAGAAAATAGTACGAAAGTTTTAGTGCATATAGCAATTTAGAGTAAATTCTGAAACATATTTGAAATGATTTTCTTTTGTCGATCAAACGCTCGATAAAAATCTAAAATAAAGGACTCATCTATTGCTATTTATCATGTATTCAGTAATCCTCTTGACAATTAGGCATTTATGCAAAATCTAACAAGTCCGATATGGAAGCCTCCATTCTTTTCTCCCATCATGCAAGCGGAGTTTTCTCCTTATTCCTTTTAACCGTCGTTTTAAGCGGGTTCTTGATATTCAAAAAAAGCAGAACACTTCCCACATATTATTTACTTATAATGTATCTGGGATATGGAACCATGTTTTTCGGTTACTTTCTTTCCTATTCTATCTTCAATCCGTTAGGAGCATATCATAGATACCTTACCGTTTTTGTGATATTCGCGATCGTAGGATTTATAGGATTCTGTTATCATTTTCCCAGAAATATTTATCCGAAAGAATCCAAGGTAGTTATTCCATTAACCTTAGTAATCGCTTTAGTCGCTTGGATCCACTTCATTATAAACACTGCAGGAAAGGAGAAGATATATCTATTCTCCGCACATCATTACAGTTTCGATTTCGGAAAAGAAGCGAGTTTTGCGATCCTACTCTGTTTTGTACTCAGCACAGTTATTCTGATCAGAAAGACGATCTACTTCTCCCGTTATACAGGAATATTCCAAAAATGGAATACTTCTGCCGCTTCTCTGGCTCTACCGGTCCGTATTCTTGTTAAAGCTCTTCTTTTTTTACCTCTGAACATAATGAGGATCGTTCTCCCGTCCAGAAAAGAAGGGATCGCGCTCCGAGCATTTTTGGTCACTGTACTTATAAATATACTAAATGCGTACAATAACGTATTGAATAAGTCAGGAGTCTTATCCTACGACACTTACGCGATCGTATATTTTATCCTATCAGTAAGTACGATGTTTCTTATACAAAGTGCCTACCTGAACCATTCTCCAGAACCTACAAGTTTTATGGGAAAAATACTATCCAGTGCTGTGGTTACGGTTGTGTTAGCATTGGGTGCGATCAGTTATATTACGTTATTCTCGATGGATAAGTCTATCGAAAAAGAAAATCTAGTAGAGATGAACTCGGTCAAAACGGAGATCAGAAATGGAGATACTAATTTCCCTCCGAATGTAAGATACATTCTATCTCGCCCGGTCGGCCCAGGCATATTCGATCATAAATATGAGATCCTTTTTTCCAAAGACGGTTTAAACCAAACGATCTTGAAAGAAGGAGAAAAATATTATAAAAACCAACAGCTCAAAGAAGCGATCGAGAAGAACAAAAAGCTACATAAAGGAAAATCCGAACCCGAATTAGAGACAATTACACTGAAGGAAATGAAAGAAACAAACCTTCCTTTAAGTTCCAGACTATTCAGGGTCGCAGGAGATTTTTATATCCATTATGATTTTGTGATAGGTCAGACAAGATACGAAGTCGGATTTGCATATGTAGAATTCAGACAGGTGATCCATGATGTTGCCCGCTGGTTGATCCTGATCATTTTCGGGACTACGTTCTTCATATTGATCGCATTCCCTATCCTACTTAGGGTCAGCTTAATCCATCCTCTCAATAATCTATTATCCGGTGTGGAGAAGGTAAACCACGGAGATCTGAATGTCAACGTTCCTGTCAAAACTATGGACGAGATCGGTTTCTTATCCTTATCATTCAACTCTATGGTGGATTCCATACGAGGCGCCAGAGAACAATTGCAAGAACATGCGGACCATCTGGAAGAAAAGGTAGAAGAACGTACCAAAGAAGTCCAAGAAAAAATGGAAGAAGTCCAAAGACTGAAAATCCAACAGGACGGAGACTACTTCTTAACTTCCCTACTTGCTAAACCTCTATTCTATAACGCAAATAAGTCTTCTAAAGTAAATACCAGCTTTCTTATCAGACAAAAGAAATATTTCGAATTTCGCAATAAACAAGGAGAACTCGGAGGAGATATCTGCTTAACCGGAAATTTACGATTAGGAACTCCTGATAATTATAAAAAATTCACCATGGCGATGAATGGAGACGCTATGGGAAAATCGATGCAAGGAGCTGGAGGTTCCTTGGTCATGGGAGTCGTAATGAACTCTATCATGGCAAGATCCGCCGCAAACAAAAGAGTCCTAGCAAAAACACCGGAAGAATGGCTGACTGAAACCTATATGGAAATTCATTCGGTATTCAAAAGTTTCGATGGAACTATGGTAATCTCCGCAACTGTAGCATTAATAGACGATGAAACAGGAGAAATGTTCTATTGGAACGCAGAACATCCGTTCTCAGTTTTATACAGGGACGGAAAAGCCTCGTTTATTGAAGATACATTAGAACTTCGTAAATTAGGATTAGATTCCGAATTCGAATTTAAGGTGAAAAAATTCCAACTTCATCCAGGAGACTTGATCATACTTGCCTCCGACGGAAGAGACGATCTTCTATTATCTGTACATAACGAAAAAAGGATCATCAACGAAGACGAAAATGTATTCTTAGATGTTGTAGAAAGATCTCATGGAGATATTAAATCGATCGAAAAAAATATCCGAAATATAGGAGAAGTCATAGACGACCTATCTATCCTAAGGATCGGCTTCCAAGAAGTAAACGCACCTGCAATAGATCAAAGAGAAGATCGAAATGACTTTGCAGATAAGGTAGTTTTACAAAGCCTTTATAAAGAAGGAAAAGAATTATATCGAAATGGAGAAGCTCAAAAAGCGATCTCTATTCTTCTAGATGCATATGCAACGGATAATAATAATCAAAAATTAAACAAACTACTCGGGTTGATCAGCTTTAAAGAAAAGGATTATCCTTTAGCGGTAAAGGTCTTAAGCAAATATCTAACCCAGGATCCCGACACGGCAGAACTTTGGTATTACCTATCTATTGCGGAAAAACGTATTGGAAACTTGGCACAATCCTTAGAAGCAGCAATGATGGTGAACCAAATGCAACCTATGAATGTGCAAAACCTGGTTCATCTTTCGGATCTAAATCGACTTTTAGGAAATAGAGAAGAGGCAATCGGCTTCACAAAGTCCGCAGAAGAAATAGATCCGGATAATAAGAATATTCGAAAACTCAAAAAATTATTAGAGATCGAATCTTAAACTTTATTTCTTTCAATTCCAAGGCTCTCTAAAAACGCCCAAAGGGATCGAAATAAAAGTCCAAACACTTAGGGTAAATAAGAAGGAATCGAATCGATCCAGAAAACCTCCATGCCCCGGAAGTATGGAGGAAAAGTCTTTGATCGAAACTTTTCTTTTGATCCAGCTTGCAGCCAAATCTCCTGCTAAGGCTAAAAATCCGAAAATAGGAAGAATCCAAATACATTTCCAAGAAAAATTCCCCCAGAAGGAAAACACAAATCCGGAAAATAAAAATAGATACGTTAGCCCTCCCATAAATCCTTCCCAGGTTTTATTCGGACTGATCTTAGGAGAAATTTTCGTATTTCCGAAACTTTGTCCTACGATCTGACTAAAGGCGTCAAATCCGGCGATCCCCAAATACAACCATAGGCACAATTTAGGAGAAAGGATCGAAAAGGAAAGGAAAGCTCCGATTCCTAATATCAGGTACATTCCTAAAACGGAAAAAAATTGAACAGATCGTCCAATAGAAAGATTACGAATCAGTTCAATACCACCGAATAACAAAAGAACCGAAATATATCCGAGCCATAAATATCCTCCGCATACTGCAAATAAGGAGGACAAGGATACAATTAAAGCGTAGGACCAGTATTTTCGAAATCTTAAAGTCCTTTCTTCTTTAGAACGACCTTTGGAGGAGTGAAAAAACCAAATCCCTCCCACCAAAAAACCGAAAATTACGAAACCAAGTACAGGTAAGGATTCTTTATCTAGGTCCATGTATCCCCAAAGATCCAGGAAGGACTTTTACGAAAAAAGAAATTACGTTTTTATAAATTTCGCCGTCTACCATAAGTATCTCTGGAGATTCGAAACTTATTACGACTGAATTCACTTGAAAAGGAGCTTTCGGTTCGTAAAAATATTTTCGAGAAAGAACGGAAAGATTATGTAAGGTCTGCCCTAAAATTCCGGAGTTTAATTCCAAAACTTCCAATTTTCCGTCGTTTGGTTTTGCATTAGGAAACGCCAAAAAATTCGCAACATGTCTGGTATTATTCAGAATACATCCAGTCAGAGGAATTCTGTTCTTTGTACCCCCGTTATAGGAAACTTCATACATTTTTCTTTTTTGAAAAAATACTCCGATACCCGCCGCTACAGGATAACAATATTTTTTTAACTTTTTGAATCTGGAGTTTGCAATTTCAGTAACCGCAGCAGGAAAACCAAATGCAATGGTACTTGCGGAATAACATGAAAAAGTTTCTTCCTCAGTCACAACCTCTATTTGTAGGAGATCCAATATTGTCTCCTTTGTTGGGTTCAAGTTCTCTTCTTTTCGGTTCCATTTTTCCCAACCAAAATCTCTCGCTAAAGAATTCCCTGTTCCAGCCGGGATCAAGCGGATCTTAGGAAAGGGAGGCTTTAAAGAAGAGAGCACCTCATGTAAAGTTCCGTCTCCTCCTACTACGATGATCTCCGAATTGTTTCTTTCTTTTTGAGCCAAATTTTTGGCATGCCCCGGAAATTGAGTCACCAAAAGACGTATTCCTTCGTTCTCCAATCTGGAGCGGACTAATGAATCAATTCCAGATTTTTCTTTGCGAAGTCTTCCATTTACGATCGCAACCGATTTTCCCATTTATATTTTCCTCTTTTCTTTTTGTATCCAATATATTCCACGCACATTAGAACGGAGTTCCTCCAATACTCTTAAGATCAGAATTTCTTCCGCGTAGGCAAAACAACTCACAAAGAAAGAAACATATACGATAGGAGAGAAGGCGCCGAACCAAAATAGGGTCATAAATAATATCCCTATACAATAAGCCGCAACTCTGCTCGCATACGTGTGAAAACTAGAAATGGTCCTAAACTTCCATAAGGAATAAACCATCTCTCCGAAATATAGGATTAGAACTATTCCGATCCAAATCCTGTACTCATAAAAAAAATCAGGTTCGAATATCAGTATACCCGCGATACCGACGAAAAAAAGAAGAAGGTCCGCCCAAGAGTCCAACTTTGCCCCTAGTTCAGATTGCAAACGGAAAATCCTAGCAATCAATCCGTCAGCGATATCACTCAATAATGCCGCAAAAAATAGCCAAGAAAACAAAGATCTATCATTTTTATAGATGAGATAAACAAGGAAAGGAAGAGTTAAAAAACGTAAAATCGTAATACAGTTTGGAATGTATTTACTATAAGAATTCATGAAAACTCCGAAGAAGATAATAAAGAGGCATCGTTCTCTTTTGTTGTCGCGTAGTGCATATATTTTTTAGAAAAACAAAGTCCGATAAAACATTCAAAAATTGAAATATTCTTTTCTCTTTTTCGAAGCCCAAGAGCAAGACTTAGCCAGGAAAGATTCGGATTTTCATGATGGATCTCGTGGTTCCCTATCCCGAATCCTAGCGGAAAATAAAACGTATTACTTTCTCTTTCCTTGGAATATCCTGTATGTTCGCACCAATGGCGAAAACATCCCCAAAAATTTGCAAAGAAGAATGTTCCGAAAATAAACCATAGATCGGGTCGAAACCAATAAAATAGAACCCCGGAAACGATGAAGGAAAGAAGTAAAAAGAAAAAAGTCTCCTTGGAAAAGGTAGTCTTATTATCTTTACCGACTACTACAGAAGAAGATTTCCAGAACAAAGAAAAAATACTAGAAACCAACGGTAGGAATTCCAACAAAACGTAAAGAATACGGTTCTTTCTAAATAATTCCAATTTCCACCTTGGCCATAATGGATCGTCAGGAAGGTTTGTCTTTGCATGATGTTTAAGGTGAGAAAGCCTAAAAGGTTCTCCATAAAAAGGAAGAAAAACGAAAGCGCTTGCAAGATTCAAGATCCATCGATCGAATTTAGAGCGAGTGAGATTTCTGTGAGTTCCTTCATGAACTAGAAGTATCATCCAAGAATGTAAGAACAAACCGCTAACGGGCAGTATCCAAATCCCTCCGGATATGAATATTTCGTGAAAGTAGAGCAGAAAAACATACAGACAGAAAGCCAAAACCCCGCTGAATATCGGAATCCACCACGGAAACTTTCTGAATCTGCTTTCTATTACTTCTTCGTAATTCATAAACTTTAGATCCAAATCGGTCTATTTTTCGAAAACGAAATTTCAGAAAACGTAATATCCATTACTCTCCCCTAACAATAATACATTCCTTTATAAAAATCCCTAATAGATTAAAGTGAGAATATTCGATAGCACCGATCATTTTTATATCTGCAGATTGAGCAGCGTCTCTTACACTTCCACCTTTAATAAAAACATATGTATCCAGATAAGCTACAGAAGAAGAACAAGAACGACCTTCTTTAATTAATCTCGCCTGCCCTATAACATTGGCATTCTGTTCAGGGCGAGAAGGATAGAATATATTGGATTCTCCTCTAGAAGTATGCTTGGCGCTTATTATCAACGCACTATAAGGAACCCGATATTCCGGAAAACAGGAGCATAATAGGAGAAGGATCGAAAAAAACATAGTAAACTTCATATATCATTCTCCGTAAACATAGGTACAATATCTTCCATAGAAAATAAAGAAATCCGTCACACTATGATCTATATATGATATTTTCGTAATTAATTCCCTCCAAGCTATGGAACCGGCCGCCGCATCTCCCCATGAGTAGATCCTAAAAATATGATGGACACATCCTTTTCCGAATCGTAAGGGTCGAACAGAATTCTGAGGATTAAAATCTCCGTCGAAGGACACACTATTATAGAGAAGTCCAGGGATGGGGCGATAGGAATCTCCCAAACTCATACAATCCAAGCCAAGGAGATAGATCGATAGGATTACAAATAAAACTTTAAAAGATAATTGTTTTCTATTTTTATAAAAAGATCTACGAATCATATCTAATCCCCCGTTAAGATCAAACAATGACGTCTGAAAAAGATAAAAAGAAAGGAAGAGACTTCGATTTCTACGGAATGTATCCGATCAATTTCACCTACACGTTTTGCTTCCGTTATACTAGCATCCCCGGCAGAAACTAAGAATAGAAAATTATAAGCGCATACTTTGGCGCTTTTTCTGCCTTCCACATTTCCAATCTTACCAGGGATCTTTTCCTGACGATAAATGATTCCCTTACAAGCTTCGAGCGTAAACACCAGAAGAATAGAAAATATAATTCGATTCAAACTGATTTACCTTTCGGAATATTTAGCGATGTTTTCGAAATTAAACAAGAAGCCCATTTGGATCTGAACAGATTCCAAACTTGTATTTCCGATAATATCCGACTTAAGCCATTTTTTCTGACCGGAGACTTCCAATTGTAACCCGAACTCAGGAGTTAGAAAAAAATTCACACCGGCACCTGCCCTCACTCCATAACCCGTACCAGTTGAAGTGGCCGGTTCGAAGGCAGTGCTTGGATGAATATTTCTAGAGCTAGTGGTATATTGTACGATCCCTGCTTCTAAGTTGACGAAAGGATCTATACGAGATCGAGAAAGAGGGTGAAAAGAGACTGCTAAAGAATACATTTTATCATTATAAAATCTTTTAGTATAAGGAAGCGCCTCCACATAAGTAGGGTTCGGCTGGCTCGGAGATAGACGAGAAAGATCTATATATTCCCTATTATTGGTCACATCCATTGAAAAAGAACTAGCGGCAAATCCCAAACCAATCTTATCCGTTACTCCGTATTCAAAAAATAAACGATAAGATACGGGAGTAGAAAACTGAGAATTAGGAAGACCTAATAAAGGAGACGCATCCTGACCAAGTAGCTTAAGAGGAGTATGACCCGAGGCAGATTCCGCTTTCAGATTTTTTTGAACCTCTTTTTCCCTCGAGATCAGACTTCCTCCTGTCTGAAAAGAATTTCCGGTAGTTCCCGATAAAAGAAAAATCCCTTTATAAAATCCGTAAGGATGTTCCGACTGCCCTGGATTCGGCTCTGACCAGAGGAATACGGGAAGTAAAAATAAAAACAAACAAGAGAAAAAACGAAAACCTAGCATTTAAGCCTACCCAATCAATATAGCACTACAATCTATACATTCTCCCTCTGATTGAGCCAGAAAAAAGTTATATCCGATTCAGAATTTTCAATTTTTTTGAAGTTATTTACCTTCGTTAGGCGCTTCTTGAAGAGTTTTCAAGGGAAATATAAGCTACAACCTTGCTTTGGTTTAAAAATAGCCTTTGATTTAAAATTGGTAAATAAGGTGTAAAATTCGATAGACAGAGAATTATCATCCTGAATCCAAAGATCCGGAGAAAAAAATTGTTTTGTATAATCCTTACAATATTTTTCAGAACCTTTAGAAACGAATAAACAAGAACAACCTTCTTTTGCGGCAAAAGTAGAATATGTTCTGCCGAGTGAGTCGGGAAGAATTCTCCATTTCCATATGGAGAATATAAACAAAAACAATATCAGAAAGATAGCTCCGAGAATATATAATACTTTTATAAAATTCTTCATGGAGATATTCCGTGCTCATTCTCATTTAAAATAGGAAGCAAACGATTTAAAAATTCTCTCATAGGAAATCTTGCACCTCTATCATTTCCCAAACGAACTACCACCAATTTTTTCTCAGGATCCACGATCATATATTGCCCCCAATGACCTGAAGCAAAAAAGGATCCAGAAGAAAGCCCCGGATAATATAGATCTTTTGAGTCTGGAGAAAATTGATTCAGATATACATGTCCCCCCATACTTGGAATACGGAGTGCATCCAAATACCAAGGTCTTTTACTCTTAAGATCATAGATTCGAAATGTTTTAGAGATCCAATCCTTGGAAAAAATACCGAATGGATTTCCTGAAATTTCTTCAGAATACAAAAGTCCGATTTTTGCAAGATCTCTTGCGGATAAATAGGCATAAGAAGAAGCTACTGGAACTCCTTTACCGTCTCTTTCCCAAATATATGATTCAATCCCGATCCGCTTAAAATAGGACTCAGGAAAATTTTTTTCTACGGAACTCAAAACAGCAGATAACAGGTTAGAATCTCCGCTGGAATAGGAAATTTTTTCCCCAGGAACATGAGAAAATTTTAATTTAGAAATGTAGTCGGTTATATCTCGATTTCCTTCCCCATACAATATTTCCAGAATATCCGAATTAAAAGGTGCCCATTCATACCTTTCTTTCCAGTCGATTCCGGATGCGAAGAAGAGCAGATGTTTTACTTTTAGTTCTTCAGAATTTGATAGAGTAAATTTTGGGAGATAAAATTGGACCGGTTTTTCTAAATCCAATTTTCCTAGGGCCGCGGCTTGGCCGACTGCTCCGTTCAATAAAAATTTACTGATGGACCAGGTTGGATGCAATGTTTTCGGTCCGAATTCGGATGAGTAAACTTCTAATATCGTTTTTCCATTTTGGAGTACTAAAATCGCATTTGTACGGATCTTAGATTTGCTTGATTGGAATTGTACTTCTGTTGCCCATTTAGATAAGGATATGATCCCTGGCTTCTCGTCGAATTGAATAGTATAGGAAGAGTATGGAAAATTTTCCACTTTGGAGCATACACCAAAGAATAAAAGAAGAAGTAGCCAGACTTTTTTTAAATAGATTCCCATCGTGATCTCGGATAGAAATGGGAAAGATCCTGATTATAAAATATTCCAAAATATTCGGATTGAATATGAAATTTTAAATACAAAGTGTGGGAATTTTAGTTAAACTGAGTAGGAACTCCACGGGAATCGCATGTGGGAGTTCCTACAGTCGAAATTACATTAAATATCTTTTACCCAAATTATCTCTTTTTTCCGTGTCTGCGCCACTTGAGATCAAAAGTTCCGAAATTTCCGCCAATCCATCGTAACTATAAGAAATATGTAATGGAGTCACACCCTTCGGATCCGCAACATTGGGATCCGCTCCATGTTCCAAAAGGATCTGAACAGGTTTGATCTTACCATTTTCCACAGCTTTATGAATAGGAAAGATCCCGTTTCTATCCGGAAGGTTCGGATCCAAACCGGCATTCAACAATGTTTCCAAATAAAAAGGGTCTTGGATCTCGGAAGCACAAAAGCCTAAAAGGCCTTTAGTACATTCTTTCAATTCACCCTTATTGGGTATCAGATCCAAAATTTTTCTGAAACCTTGTTTATCTCCATCTTGGATCTTAGAAAATAATTCCCTTCCCCTCTGTATTGTCTTTCGATCCTTAATCCAATTTTTAATCCAATCTAGCATGTTTTTTCCCAATCTATATTTAGAAAATAGACTGATTGGATCCGGATTTTGATCTCACCTTTATGGAGAATCCAAAAAATCTTGGATCAAAGCCGAGGTCAATTCAGGATATCGATCCTTTCCTTGGGACATGATCGCTTCTCCTAAATAATCCCCATGTCCTCCAGGCAAAACTAAAAGCCTTGCTTTCGGTATCATTCGGACCATCTCAACTGCATGTTCCAGTTTTGGAACATCTCTATCTCCAAGCAGGATCAAAGTTGGAATTCCAACAGTTCTAATTTCTTTATCGCTAAGATCCTTGAAGTTGCGCATTCTAGCAGCATCTTTCTCATACATCGTATGCAATTTTTTAGGATCCGGATTTACTTTTAAAAAAGCGTCCTTTAGTGCTTGAGGCATATTTTCAAAAGTAGCATTCTTCATAAAATTCCAAAACATAGGATAAGCCCCTTCTCTCTTTGTAATGGAAGAAGCAAATACGAGTTTACGCACTAGTTTTGGATGTTTGATCGCCACATTCAAAGCGACACTCGCTCCATTACTAAAGCCGAAAATATCTACTTGTTCTACTTTTAGAAATTTCAGAAGAGCGACTACATCTTCCGCGGAGGTTTCGAAACTAACCGGCGCATTTCTATCGGTAGTTCTTCCATGCCCTTGTTCATCCAGCGCGATCACTTTACGATTTTGGGCGAGAATAGGAAGAATTCTACTATAAGTCACTTCTATCGTCGAGCCTCCGCCATTTAGCAGAACAAGTGGAATTCCATCTTTTTTGCCGTGGATCTCATAATACATTTGTATATCTCTGATAGGAGCGAGACCTTTTTCGATCGGCTCAGATGAAATTTTAATAGGTGTTTCCCGAAGCTGTAAAGGTGAGCCTCCCGAACAAGTAGCAACCGTAAATAGTATAAAAATAGAATATAGTAAATCTTTAATTTTCATGTTAGTTCTCCTTATTTGACTTTTTCAAGATAGTCCGTTAATCTGACCAGATGTGCCAAAGTTCCTTCTTTCCTGGAAGCAACACCTTCTCTTCCGATGGTTTGGTCTAAAAATGCAACTTGTTCCGTGAACGTTAGTTTTGTAGAAGAAGAATCTACTTTTTCGATCTCCACAGAAGCAATGGACACTGAGTGGATCTTTCCGCTTAAGATCATATCATACACAAAAACGATCCTTCGGTTTTCGATTAGATCGGAAAATCTTGCTTTGTATAAAGTTTCTTTTCCGTTTGGAAAACGACCATGTAGTACCTCTTCTCCGCCTATTCGGAAATCCAGCTTTCTCTGTACGACTGACCAATCTCCAGGACCGATAAACCAATTCGCTTTTGCTTCTAGATTACTCCATGCGGAATATACGGATTCAGGATCGGATTTATACACTCTTTCTATGCTAAAAATTTCGTGAGCAACCTTTAGGTTTTCCATAATCACTTCTTTCCTTTCTCCGTTTTTTCCAAAAATTCTCCCAATCGATCTAAATTCCTTTCCCAGAATTTTCTGCGCTGGTGGACCCAGCTTTCGATCAGTTCCAATGAATTCGTTTCAACCCTACAAGAGCGCACTCGGCCTATTTTCTGGGTTTTGATCAAACCGCTTTCTTCCAAAATTTGTACATGTTGAACGACTGCAGCCATACTCATGTCCAATGGACTTGCAAGTTCGCTTACGGAAGCCGATTTTTTACTAAGCCTTTCTACGATATCCCTACGAGTAGGATCCGACAAAGCATAGAAGATCCTGTCTAAGGATGAATTGTTAAGCATTTACTTAAGTATCAAAGTAAACGAAAAATAGTCAAGCGTTTACTTAAGTATTTTTCAGGCTAATGAGGACATTCTCGATGGGAGAAGTGGGTTATATTGGGGAAAATTATTTTCCGGCACCGTACAAAGAATCGGCCAAACCTTTATAACATGCCGAACCTAAATGAACGGAATCAGCCCATGAATCACAATTTCTTCCGAAAGGCCTGGCATCGAAAACGACTAGGTCTCCGAAATCTTTCATTCTTTTCTTAAAATCAAAAATGAATTTCTCTTCGACTCCCTGAGGTTTATAGACGTATTTTTCATGTACTGGATGAATTGCAGGGATCCAAAGAACATATTTGATACCTAACTCTTCCATTTTGCGAACTCGTTGGAGCAAGATATTATAAAAACCGTCCCATACTCGAAAGTTTTTATAATAACCGAAATGATCCTGAGCTTGCCCGGTCTTGGTATATTCTTCTTCAAAAAATTCTTCGGCTCTTTTCCCTTTTAAGTCCGGTTCTTCTCTTGAAAATAATGCGAATTCCAAAACTCCTTGGATTGCATTAGGATCGATCCCTAAACCATTTTGACGTTTAGAATATGTGGCTAAATTATAAAAACTCACTCCATATTGTAGAGAGTTAAAAAACTTGCCCGTACGAAATTTAGAACGTAAGGCTATAGGTAAATCATCCTGAGAGAAAGTATCTAAGAAAGATTTTTCATATATATTCGAATCCCATCTGAAAATCTGAAGGGACTCATTTGCAAGAAAGGGAGAAATTTCCACTGCAATAAAATCAGGGCGACGTTTTGCTTCGAGGATCTCGTCGAGAATTGCCATCTCCGCAAAAAAATCGACGGCGGTTAGTGCAAACCCGTTCTGGATGCCAAACTTAACTCCGGCTTCTGGCTCCCAATTGTTTTCTTTATTCGATAAGGTGGAAAAGTAAAAGGATTGTGAAGAGCCTAAAAAAACCGCTGTCTTTTTATCCGTTTGCTCCAATTCACCGAGTTTCAATCGGATCAAATCTAAAGAATTCTCCTGCATAGTTTTTTGTTTTCTAACAAACCGTATGACAGGATCGGATGTGATAAATCGATCGAGTAAAAGAAGAGTAAGGAAAAAAGCAGGAATGGAAAGAATAAAGAAAATTTTACGCATTCTATCTATCCTTAAAATTGGAAATATATGAAAGTCATAACATTATTGACTGTCGAAGGAAACAAGGCAAATAACGCGATACCAAAAGCTGGCAATAACCAAAACTTTTGTGTTAAAAAATTCAATTTGCGATAATTACGTTCGAGTATATGAAGCGCTATCGCTCCAAATATCAACCAACCTGCAAGGCTATTATTGGATAAATTAGAACCTACATTTCGAGTAAATCCTTCGAAAAATACAATCGCATCCCTTAAGCTGGAACTACGAAAGAATATCCAAGTGATACAAACGAAATGAAATATGATCAAACTTCTGATTCCGAGCTGCCAAAATTTGGAATACTTCTGAAAAGTCCTGACAAAAGGCCTTTCTATCGCCAAAAATAAACCGTGCAAACCTCCCCATATCAAAAAATTGTAATTTGCTCCATGCCAAAGCCCGCCCAGTAACATCGTTAAAAGCAGGTTGATATACGTATTAATTTTACCTGATCTATTTCCGCCCAAGGGAATATACAAATAATCCCTTAACCAACGGGAAAGAGTAATATGCCATCTTTGCCAAAACTCTTGTAAGGTAGTTGCGAAATATGGAGTATCAAAATTCCTCGGAATATTAAAACCAAGAAGAATGGCTAGTCCACGGGCAATATCAGAATAACCGGAAAAATCTGAATAAATCTGAACAGCAAAACCATATGCGCTTAATAGGATTGCGGCTTGATTGTATTTTTCAGGAGATTGAAAAACAGGATCTATTAATGTTCCTAATTGATCTCCGATAACCACTTTCTTCAATAAACCGAAAAAGATAAGAACACTTCCCGTTCTCAACAAATCTGCATGAGGCAACTTATTACGATCGATTTGCCTCTTAAGTTCAGCCCATCGTATAATAGGACCTGCAATCAGCTGAGGGAAAAAAAGTATAAAAAAGAAAAAGTCTTCGGGACTTACTTTCTCTTTGAGCTCGCCTCTGTAACAATCTATGTGAAAAGCTATGATCTGAAAAGTATAGAAACTAATCGCAAGAGGAAGTACAAAATCCTTCAAAGGATATGCAACTTGGATTGAAAATCCTAAATCATTCAAAATGGTTTCGAAAAAGATTAAGTATTTAAAAATCGCGAGATTGAACAGATTTACAATAACAAGGAAGGAAACTTTTGCCTTGGTATACGAACCGTGAGCAAAATAATAAAACAAATAATTAAAAGCTAATATTCCTAAAAAATGAAATAAGAATCCGATACTCCAAAAACCGTAAAAGAATATGGAAGCGGAAATCAACCAAACCTTTCGATATACGTTAGGCAACGTCCAGTAAACTATAAAAACAACTAGTAGGAATAGGAAAAAATCCAATGAATTGAAGAGCAAAAAATTTTCCGCCTAAAAAGAAATCAAGGCCGGCGATTGTTTATAATAACTTAAGCCGTATTCAACCTTTTTCAAAATACATGTCATTATGCAATAAAAAAGCCAGAGTGTTGCTACTCTGGCTTTTCATAAACTTCAACATTGATATAACTGCGAATATCTCACAC